>CAMURM010000069.1 GCA_947097535.1 uncultured Selenomonas sp. | reverse complement strand
CATGCTGCGCCTCAAGGCGTTGGAGAAGGAGTACCCCGAGCTCATCACGGAGAACTCACCGACCCAGAAAGTCGGCGGCACGGCAAAGCGCAAGGCGGGCACGCTCGTGCGCCACGATGTGCCCATGCTCTCGCTGCAGGACGTATTCTCGCGCGGGGAAATCGAATCCTTTGTACAGGAAATGCAGGAACGTCTGGAAAAGCCCGAGTTCGTCGTCGAGGAGAAAATCGACGGCCTGTCGCTTGCCCTGCGCTATGAAAACGGCGAGCTCACACATGCCATCACGCGCGGCGACGGCGTGGTGCAGGGCGAGGATGTCACGGAAAATGCCCGAGTCATCAAAGACGTCGTGCAAAAGCTCAAGGAGCCGCTGCTTTACTTCGAGGTGCGCGGCGAGGTCTATATGACGAGGGCGGCGTTCGAGGCGGTCAACGAGCGGCGCCAGCTCCTCGGGCTCAAGCTCTTCGCCAATCCGCGCAACTGTGCGGCGGGCACGCTGCGCCAGCTCGACAGCCGCATCACGAAGGAGCGGGGGCTCTCCCTCTTCGTGTTCAACCTGCAGGCGGTGCGCGGCGCCGCTTTCCGCACGCACGTCGAAGCCTACGACTTCATGAAGCGACAGGGCATCAAGGTCATCCATGCCTATCACGTCTGCCATACAGCGCAGGAGGTGTGGTCTGCCATCGAAAAGATCGGCGCCTCGCGCGGCGATCTTCCCTACGATATCGACGGTGCCGTTGTCAAGATCAACGACTTCGGACAAAGGGAAAGGCTCGGCGCGACCTCCAAGGCGCCGCGCTGGGCGATCGCCTACAAGTACCCGCCGGAAGAAAAGGAAAGCGTCGTGCGCAGCATCACGCTTTCCGTCGGCAGGACAGGGCGCATCACGCCGACGGCGACCTTCGACCCCATCCGACTTTGCGGCACGACGGTCGAGCGCGCGACATTGCACAATCAGGACTTCATCGATGACCTCGACGTGCGCGTGGGCGACACCGTCCTCGTCTACAAATCGGGAGAAATCATCCCGAAGATCAAGGCGGTCGTAAAGGAGAAGCGCCCCGCCGGGACAACGCCGTTCAAGATCGGCGACCGCTGCCCCGTCTGCGGTGCGAAGGCGGAGCGGGAGGCGGCCTCTGCCGACTTCAAGTGTATCAACCAGGCATGTCCGGCGCAGGTAGAAAGCCACATCCTCAATTTCGTCGGACGCGATGCCATGGACATCAAGGGACTGGGCGAGAAGAACATCGCCGCACTGATCGAAAAGGGCTATCTCCACAATATCGCCGACATATTCCGTTTGAAAGAGCATCGGCAGGAGCTCATCGCTCAAGGCGTCGTCGGCAAGGAGAAGAACACGGACAAACTCCTGCTCGCCATCGAGGCGGCGAAGGCGAAGGAGCCGCAGCGCCTCCTGACGGGTCTGGGCATCCCCGGCATCGGCAAGGCGGCGGCCGCCGCGCTCATGCAGCATTTCAAGACGCTCGCAGCCTTGGAAAGCGCGGACAAGGAGGAAATCCTCGCCGTGCGCGACATGGGCGAGATCAGCGCCGCCGCCATCCATGCCTATTTTCAAAACGAAGGCAACGCCGCGATCTTCCGCGAGCTGCAGCAGCTCGGCGTCGGCACCTCGGCAAAAGAGCGCGATGTGCAGGGTGAGCAGCTCGAAAACATGACCTTCGTCGTCACGGGTACGCTCGAAAAGTTCGGACGCAAGGAGATCACAGAGCTGATCGAGCAGCACGGCGGCCGTGTGACTGGCTCTGTTTCGAAGAAGACGGATTACCTCGTCGCGGGGGAGAACGCCGGCAGCAAGCTGCAGAAGGCGGAGCAGCTGGGCGTCAAGATCCTCACGGAGGAAGAATTTCTGCGCCTGCTCGGTCAGCCCATGAAAGCACTGGAACAATGACAGTAAGCTACACGCACAAACGTCCACTTCGTGGACATTGTGCGCCGCCCTTACATGAAACCAGCCAATCGGTCTGCGCCCTTCAGGCTTGACCTCTTGGGGTTTCATGGTAAAATATGATATAATGATTTGTTAGTATGAGGTCAGGCGGATGGCTTCTGTATGGAATTTGTCCGCGCTTGCCGAAATTTCTGATGGAGGTAGGTTCTTTTGAAATATATGACAGGAAATGAATTGCGTGAAGCGTATCTGCAATTCTTTGCGGAGAAGAAGGGACATCTGCGCTTGCCGAGCGCCTCGCTCATTCCCGCGAACGATCCGACACTCTTGATGATCGGCGCGGGCATGGCGCCCTTCAAGCCGTTCTTCACGGGCAAGATGAAGCCGCCGCGCACGCGCATCACGACGAGTCAGCGCTGCGTGCGCACGGGCGATATCGAGAACGTAGGCCGCACGGCGCGCCACCAGACGTATTTTGAAATGCTCGGTAACTTCTCGTTCGGCGACTATTTCAAAAAGGAAGCGATTCCGTGGGCATGGGAGTTTTTGACCGATGTATTGGAACTGCCGAAGGAAAAGCTCTGGGTGACGGTCTATCCCAAGGACGATGAGGCCGCCGCTATATGGCGCGAGCAGCCGGGCTTCCCGCAGGATCACATCGTGAAGCTCGACGATAACTTCTGGGAGATCGGCCCCGGCCCCTGCGGCCCCGATTCGGAAATCTACATCGACCTCGGCGAAGAGCGCGGCTGCGGCAGCCCCGACTGTGCCGTCGGCTGCGACTGCGACCGCTATCTGGAAATCTGGAACCTCGTCTTCACGCAGTTCGACCGCACGGAGGACGGGCAGTACGAGCCGCTTGAACACAAGAACATCGATACGGGCTGCGGCCTTGAGCGACTGGCGTCCGTCCTGCAGAATAAGAAGACGAACTTTGAGACGGATCTGCTCTTTCCCATCATCGAATACACATCGAAGGTCTCGGGCGTCACTTACGGCGAAGATGCGGAAAAGGACATTTCGCTCAAGGTCATCGCCGATCACGCGCGCAGCATGGCGATCATGATCATGGACGGCATCCTGCCGTCGAACGAGGGGCGCGGCTATGTGCTGCGCCGCATCCTGCGCCGCGCCGTGCGTCACGGCCGCATCCTCGGCATCCACGACAAATTCCTCGAAGGCGCGATCGACGCCGTCGCTGCAATCTACAAGGGCGCAGCGGACTTCGAGGAGCTTGCCGAGAAGCGGGAGTACATCAAGAAGGTCATCAGCATCGAGGAGGATCGCTTCGCGGCGACGCTCGCACAGGGCATGGAGCTCTTAAACGGCCATATCGAGGACTTGCGGCGCGAGGGCAAAAAGGTGCTCGCGGGCGAAATCGGCTTCAAGCTCTACGATACGTACGGCTTCCCGTGGGAAGTCACGGACGAGATCCTGCACGAAAACGGTATGGAGCTCGACAAGGACTCCTTCGAGAAGGCGATGGACAAGCAGCGTGAGCGCGCCCGTGCCGCGCGTCAGGAAAACCAGCGCGTCGCCGTGCCCGATCTCTCGGGCATCGATACGCGTCACCTGCGCGTCGATGAAGAGGCGCGCGAATCGACCGTCGTCGCTATCTGGAAGGACGGTGCCCTCGTCGATACGCTCAACGACGGCGAAGAGGCGGGCATCATCTTAGAGGCGACGCCCTTCTACGCAGAAGGCGGCGGACAGGTCGGCGACGCCGGTCTTTTGGAGAGCGAGCTCGGCCGCATCCGGGTCTCGAATGCCAAGAAGCTGCCCGACGGCACGGTCTATCACATCGGCTACGTCGAAGAAGGCATGCTCAAGGTCGGCGACAAGGTCGCGATCCGCATCGACATGGAAAAGAAGCTGGCGTCGGCGCGCAACCATACGGCGACGCATCTTTTGCAGGCGGCACTCAAGCGCGTCGTCGGCGAGCAGGTCAATCAGGCTGGCTCTTTGGTCATGCCCGATCGCCTGCGTTTCGACTTCTCCAACTTCGAGCCGGTGACGCCGCTGCAGCTGCAGGAGGTGGAGCGTCTCGTCAACGAGCAGATTCTCCTGGCGAAGTCGGTGGAAATCGCGCAGATGGAGATTGCCAAGGCGAAGGAAATGGGTGCGATGGCGCTCTTCGGCGAGAAGTACGGCGATGTCGTGCGCGTCGTTTCCGTGCCGGGGTTCAGCATAGAGCTTTGCGGCGGCTCGCATGTGAAGAATGTCGGCGAGATCGGCATGTTCAAGATCGTCAGCGAGGCAGGCATCGCCTCGGGCGTTCGCCGCATCGAGGCCTTGACGGGCAAGGCGGCCATCGACTACATGAATGAGAAGGCGGCGGCACTTGCAGCTGCCGCGCACGCTTTCAAGTGTCGCGACGACGAGGTCCTCGCGCATATTGAGAGTGCTCTGGCGGAAAACAAGAAGCTCCGGCAGGAAATCGCTTCCTTCACGAAGGAGCGCGCCATGGGCGATGTCGATGCGCTTCTTACCGCGAAGAAGGAGATCGCAGGTCTTTCGTTTGCTGCGGGCATTGTCGAAGCGGACAGCATTGACGATCTGCGAAAGATTGCCGACATGGTGCTCGACCGTCTCGCCAGCGGCGTCGTCGTGCTCGCCGCCGCACACGAAGGCAAGGTCAGCCTCGTGGCGAAGGCGAGCGAAGACGCGGCGGCGAAGGGCGCCCATGCGGGCAACATCGTCAAAGCGGCGGCGAAGGTCGTTGGCGGCGGCGGCGGCGGCCGCAAGGAGATGGCGCAGGCGGGCGGCAAGGAGCCCGCGAAGATGCCGGAAGCGCTGCTGGAAGCCGCGAAGGTGCTCGAAGAGCAGCTTGCCTGAACGTAGATTTGAAAGGAAGCTTTCTGCACACTGTCCGCTTTCAGGCGTCGATATAGGAAGCGGCGAACGGTTCCGACGAATCGAGGGTGATTTCCTTGGAAGTTGATATTACAAAAAAAGCAGTCCGATTTTTGCAGTTCGGACTGCTCGGCCTCTTGGCGCTCGCAGCCTTGACTATCGGCGGCATCTGGCTCTACCAGCGCTCGCACAATTCCCTGACGCTGGATGATGCGCAGGTGAAGAGCGCACTCGTGCCGGCAAAGGCGAAGGCCGACGGCACGATTTCGGAAATCCTGGCAGCTGACGGCACGCATGTGAATGCGGGAGACGTCATCGCGCGCCTCAAGCTCGAGGTCACGGACGAGGATATCGCGCAGCTGCAGCAAAACGTTGACCTGGCGAAAACGAGTCTGGAAAACCTGCAGAAGGGCATCGCCGTCACGCAGCCCGTTGCAAGCGAGGCGCCGAGCGCTTCCGTCGATGCGGAGGCTGCGCGCGCACGCCTGGAGCGCATGAACGAACTCTACGCGATGGGCGCCATCAGCGCTGTCAAGCGCGATGAGGCCGAAGCCGCCTACAATGCTGCCGTCGCCGCAAACGAGGCGCGCGCGCCTGCAGCAAGCTACCGCACCGTCATGCAGCCTGCTTCCGCAGAGCAGATCAAGCAGGCGGAGCTCTTCTTGAAGCAGGCGGAAATCGCCCTGGCAAAGGCGCAGCAGGACAAAGCGGGAACCGACATCGTCGCGCCTGTCGCAGGCACGCTCTATCTCGCAGAGGGCATGGCTGCAGACAGCAAGATCAAGGGCGGCGAGACCTTTGCAAGTATCGGCAATGCCGATGACTTGTGGCTCGAAGCCGTCCTCGACAGCACGCAGAAGGACAAGGTGCGCCTCGGACAGTTCGCCTCCTATCGCCTGGGCGACCGCGAGGTGCAGGGAACGGTGCAGGATATAGAGGAAGAGCCGGCAGGCGAGGCAGAGGCATCACCAAAAGTCCGTGTGCGCATTTCCATCCCCAGGGAAGAGGGCGAGGAGATACAGCCGGGGACGAAGGTTCGCGTGCGCTTGTCGCCTTGAGACAGGAAGGGAAAAGAGGGATGTTTTGCGGATATTATTGACGAATGACGACGGCGTCGAAGCTGTCGGCATCGAGGCGCTCGTGCGCGTGCTTTCGCTGCGTCACACGGTCGTCGTGGCTGCTCCGGCCTTCGAGCAGAGCGGCATGTCCCATGCGATCACCGTCAAACGGTGCATCCGCCTCGACCGCTATCGGCCGTTGGAAGAGAACTACGGCGTGACAGCGTACCGCATCGAAGGCACGCCGGCAGACTGTGTGAAGCTTTACCTCGAAGCGATTTCTGCCGATATATACCCGGAGTATGTGATTTCCGGCATCAACCACGGCGCGAATCTGGGCACGGATGTGCTTTATTCCGGCACGGCAAATGCGGCGATGGAAGCCTATCTGCACGGGATCACGGCGACCGCCGTATCCCTCGACATGAAGTCCGAGATTTCTTACGATACGGCGGCTACGCTCCTGGAGGAGAATCTCACTTCGCTCTTCTATGAAGAGGGTAAAGTGAATTTTTACAATGTGAACTTCCCGCGTCAGTTCTGCGAAGGCGGTCCGCAGTTCGTATTCACGCAACTGGGACGCCGCGACTACATCAACGCCTTTCAGAAGATGGAGGACGAGGACGGCAGGGAATGCTACTTCATCGGCGGGGAAATTCTCGACGAAGGAAACAGTGAGGCAACGGACATCGTTGCCGCAGAGCGCGGCTACATCTCCGTCACGCCGCTCCAGACGGATCTCACGGACTACATCTACCTGGAGAAGTTATTGCGCTGAAATGCCGCCCGGCAGGAAACAAGTTTTAGGAGGAACAACGCACATGGAATCAATGATCAAAGACATCAGCCTCGCACCGTCCGGTCATGACAAGATCAACTGGGTCAAGAACTTCATGCCCGTCATGGAAGCCGTCAACAAGGAGTATTCCGTGACGAAGCCCTTTGCCGGCAAGAAGATCGTCATCACGCTTCACCTCGAAGCGAAGACGGCGTACCTGGCTCTGATCATGAAGAATGCCGGCGCGGAAGTCGCCATCACGGGCAGCAACCCGCTTTCCACACAGGACGACATTGCGGCGGCGCTCGTCGAGGACGGGCTTCATGTCTTTGCGACGCATGGCTGCAGCGATGCGGAGTACGAAGAGTACATCAACAAGGCGCTCGACCTCCGGCCCGACATCATCATTGACGACGGCGGCGACCTCGTAAACATCCTGCATACGAAGCGCCGCGAGCTTCTGCCGAACATTCTCGGCGGTTCGGAGGAGACGACGACGGGCGTCCATCGCCTGCATTCTCTCGCACGCGCGGGCAAGCTTGAATTCCCGATGATCGCGGCGAACGATGCCTACTGCAAGTATCTCTTCGACAACCGCTACGGCACGGGGCAGTCGACGTGGGACGGCATCATGCGCACGACGAACCTCGGCATTGCGGGCAAGACGGTCGTCATCGCCGGCTACGGCTGGTGCGGCAAGGGCGGTGCCATGCGCGCCCAGGGGCTCGGCGCGAACGTCGTCATAACGGAGGTCGACCCGATCAAGG
>CAMURM010000068.1 GCA_947097535.1 uncultured Selenomonas sp. | reverse complement strand
TTCGCTGTCAAGGGCAATACGAAGACGAAGGATCGCGTCATCCTGCGCGAGATGCGTCTCAAGATCGGCGAGCCCTTCGACGTCAAGAAGGCGCGCCGCAGCATGCAGCGCATCTATAATCTCGGCTTCTTCGAAGATGTGAACATGAAGCTCAATCCCGGCGAAGCGTCTGGCTCTGTCATCCTCGAAGCCGATGTCGTCGAGAAGCGCACGGGCAACTTCGGCATTGGCGCGGGCTACAGCTCGTCGGACGGCTTCGTCGGCATGATCAACGTCGGCGATACGAACTTCCGCGGCACGGGCGACGCCGTGAGCCTCATGTATGAGATGAGCGGCGACGATACGGACGCGCGCGGCTTCGTGTTCTCCTACCGCCGTCCGTGGCTCGACAATAAGGAGACGACGGGATCTCTGCGCATTTACAACCGCACCTATGAGTACGACGATTACGATACAGACGGCGATCTGAAGGAAGAGTACATGCGCAAGTATTCGGGCGGCGAGATCACGCTCGGCAGACCCGTCAACGAGTATGCGACGAATTTCATCACGCTGAGGAACCGCAGTGATACTTACGAGAGGCACAAGAGCAGCGGCAATGTCGGCAACCGCAGCACGCCGGCGTGGAAGTGGTGGCGCGATGCGAACTTCGGCACGACGCGCAGCATTACTTTGCAGCGCGTGAACGATACGCGCGACAATATCTACAACCCGACGTCGGGCGGTCGCATGAACCTTGAATTGGAGATCGCGGGCTTCGGCGGCGACTTCAACTATCAGAAGTTCACGGCGGAGGACAAGCGTTTCTTCAAGGTCGGCAGGGCGCAGACCGTCGCCTTGCGCGCGCAGATCGGCTACGCGCGCGGCACGATTTCCGAGTCGAACCTCTACAAGATCGGCGGGCAGGACTCGCTGCGTGGCTATCGCGACGATCAGTTCCGCGGCACGCGCATGCTGCTCGCGACGGCAGAGTACCGCTTCCCCATCGTCAACAAGGTGCAGGGCGCCGTCTTCACCGACTGGGGCAATGCGTGGAGCGATCGGCGCTGGCTCAACACGATCAAGGGCAGCGTCGGCGTAGGGCTCCAGCTTGAGACGCCGATCGGCCCGATCCGCCTCGACTACGGCCGCGGCTCGGACGGCGGCCGCATCCACTTCAGCGTCGGCGGCTCCTTCTGATGCCTATGCGGGGAGTCGGTGCGCGGAGCCTCTTCGCGCTCTTCATCCTCGCCCTCTTTTGGTCGGGGGCAGGCACTGCCTTCGCCTTTGCCAAGGTCACGGAGGTCAGCGCCGAGGTCACGACGGAGGCGGGAGCGCTGCCGCCCGCCGTCAAGGCGCGCATGGAAAAGAGCGTCGCCGCCATCGCTTCCCAGCTCATCGAGGGAAAGGCGCTCGCCTCCTATGAAGGGCGACGCGCGGCGGACGAGGCGACGATTCGCGAGGTCTTCGACAAGGTGCTCGTCGGCTACTCCGTCCGTGCTGTTTCCGTCGAGGCAGGCGAGAAGGCGCGTGTTCGCGTGACGCTCGTGCCGTGGGCGGATCGCGTGCAGGAGGTCAAGGTCGCACTGGCGGTAGAAGGCGTTTCTCCTGCCGTCGAGGCGATGGTGCGGGAAGACCTCGCGGGCGTCGACGAGGTCTTTCGTCGGAGCCTCGAAGGTCTTCCGGCGGCTGCTGCCGATTGGACGAACGGCGTCCTGAAGGAAAGCCTCAACGACTACATGGCTGAGCACCTGCCCGAGTTTCGCGCCGACTTCGATGTCGATACGGCACAGGAGGCGCATGTCAAGCTGACCGTCTATCCGAGGATGCCCGTCGTGCGCACGCTGAACCTCGCGATGCGCTCGGATACGATCGCGAACTTCGCGCTGCTCGAAAAGCGGCACGCGCTGCAGATGCGGGCCGACGAGATGCTCGGCGTGCCCGTCGCCTTCGTAGCGCGCCATGAGGCGCAGTTCGCGCGCGGTCTGGAAGAGGTGCTGGACACTTCGACGGAATTTCGCGCGCTGGGCTTGCGGACGCAGACGACGATCACGGCGGGCGAGCAGACGGATATCATGAGCCGCAGCGACACGACGCGCTGGCGCCTGCGCCTCGAAGGCTGGGGCGACATCGGCAAGCGCCGCGGCGATGACGATATCTGCTTCCGCGCCCATGCGGGGGCGATGCTCGCGCGCGCCGATGAGCTCTTCGTGCAGGCGGATGTGCTGCCGCAGGACTTTGCCTGGGGCTGGGAGATCGGCTACGAGAGGCGCGCGCTGCCGTTTCTCTTTGCACAGCTGCGTTACGACATGCGCGAGCACGCATGGACGACGGGACTTCGCGCGGAAATCGCGCCGCGGGTCGCACTGCGATGGGAATATCGCCGCGCCGATGCCATGGCGGAGGCGGGGCTCAGCTACCGCCTGCACGATTTCCTGCGCGTGGAGCTCGTGCGCGATTCTTCGGAAGGCTGGCTGCGCCTGATTGGCGATTTTTAAGCGCTTCGTCGCAGCCTTGGGCTTGAATCCACAGGAAGAGTTTGCTATAATATCTATCGTTGGGTAAATGAGGAAGAGTTATGCAGCAAGGCTCTTCAAAGAGAAAAGGAGACTGAAGAAATGGTAAAACTTCAACAGACACAGGTCAAGATTTTCTGCGTGGCGCTCGCGCTCGTGTTCATCGGCTCCGTCGTGGCACTCGGGCTCTCGCAGCTCGGAACGAGCACGGCGTCGGCCGCCTCGTCTTCCGTCGGTGTCGTCGACTACCGCAAGGCGATGATGAGCCATCCGGATTACGCTTCGGCGTCGAACGAGATGCAGAAGGCGATGCAGGAAGCACAGATGCGCTTCGAGGCGGACACGGCGAACAAGAGCGACGAGGAAAAGGCGAAGGCGATGCAGCAGGCACAGATGGAGTTGCAGCAGAAGGAGCAGGATCTCCTCGCAGCCATCCAGAAGAAGCTCGATGACGCTGTCAAGCAGGTCGCCGAGGCCAAGGGACTTTCCGTCGTCCTCGACAAGAACGCTGTCGTCTACGGCGGGCAGGACATCACAGACGATGTCATGAAGAAGTTCAAATAAGAGAAATTTAGATATGAGCGCGTGAGCGCACGAGGTACCGGGCGGGCTTCCTGCCCGGTATTTTTGATAAGGAGATGGGTGAGTGATGCAGGAAAAGAAGGAAGAGCGTGAGGTCGGCTTTTGGCAGCAGCATAAGAAAGCGCTTTGCGGCGCTTTGGCTGCGGCGCTCCTGCTCGGCGGTGCCTTCTGCCTCTTTCGTGCCGCGCCCACTCCTCCGCCGACGCCTGTGCCGCAGGAGGAGGGCGGCATCGGCATTGTCGATGTGGCGCGCGCCGAGAAGGCACATGAGGCGTATGCACAGCTCGAAGAACTGCAGGCGCAGCGTGAGGAGATTCGAGTCGATATCGCGCGATTTGACGCCGCGCGCCGTGCTCTGAGGCCGCCCGCGCTCGCTGACGAGCCTTTCCGCCTCGCAGCGGAGCAGAAGAATCTGCAGCAAGAGCGCCTCGCGGCGGAGGAGCGCGCGAGAGAGCGACGCAAGGCACTCGCCGCCTGGGAAGAAGAAACTAAGGGTGATTTCCTGGCGAAGAAGAAAGAGCTCGAGGATCTCTACCAGAACCGCCTCGTGAACATAGAGATGAAGATCGACAACCGCGAGGCGATGCGCTTGTCTGAAGATGAAGTGAACGCACTCCTGCAGGAGCTTGAAACCCTGCGCGAAGAGCGCGGCGAGCGCATAAAGGCGCTCTTTGCAGCGCGTGAAGAAGCCGGAGAGAGGTATCTCGCCATGCTCACCCGGCGCGATGAGGCGCTCGGCAAAGACTCTGCGGCAACTGCGGCGCAGGACGCCGCGCGGCAGAAGGCAGAGGCGGAGAGGCGCAACAGCGAGGCGCTGTTGCAGGCGATGCAGGGACTTGAGATCGATGAGATCGTGCGGCGCAAGAAATCTGCACTGGAAGCCAAGGAGGAAGAGATTCGCATCATTCGCGAGCACATCCGCAAGGATATCGAGAGCAAGACGGCAAAGCTCGCACTCGTGCACCGCCTTTCGCTCGTCGTCACGAAGGAGACGGACGAAGCCGCTTTCGCACGCCGCGAGGATGCAGATGCCCCTGCGCTCGTGTTTTCCGTCACGGCGCCCGGGGCGCTCGATCTGACGGAGGAAGTCATCGCCGAGCTTGCGCCCGGAAATACTTTAGAAAGAAGTGGAAAATCATGAAGCAGAACAAGAAGCGTATGGCAATGCTTGGCGCAGCGTTTGCCGCCATGATGCTCGTAGCGGGCTGCGGCAAGGCGGAGATCGGCTACGTCGATCCGAGCCGCGTCGAGAAGGAGGCGCCGGCCATCATGAGCATCGACGCCGAGATGAAGACGAAGATCGAAGAGGTGCAGAAGCAGGCGACGGACGAGATGCAGGCGAAGCAGGCGCAGGGTGCGTCGATGGAGGAGCTGCAGCAGATGCAGCAGCAGGCGATGGGCAAGATGCAGCAGACGGGCAGCATCTACGACCAGCAGAAGACGATCAAGCTGCAGACGGCTGTCGGCGAGATCGCGCGCACGAAGAAGCTCGATGCCGTCGTGTACAATCTGGAGGAGCAGAAGCTCGTCCATCTCGGCGGCACGGACATCACCGACGATGTGATCAAGGCGCTGCAATGAGGAAATGACCATGAAAAAGACGTTGGGAGAAATCGCGCACTTCCTCGGCGGCCGACTTGCCGGCGACGAGGGCATCACGATCACGGGCGCGACAAATATCGAAGCGGCGGGCGAGACGGAGATCACCTTTGCGGCGCCGCCCCATATCGAGGAGGCGAAGGCATCGAGGGCGGCGGCCGTGCTCCTGCCCGAAGACGTGCAGGACTTCCCTCTGCCCGCCGTCCATGTGAAGGAGCCGCGCGCCGCCTTCGCGAAGCTCCTCGAGCTTTTTACGCCGCCTTTGCATCTGCCCGCGGGCGTGAGCCCGCAGGCGTTCGTGGCGAAGACGGCTGAGGTCGCAGACTCCGCGTGCATCCTGCCTTTCGCCGTCGTCGATGAACATGCGAAGATCGGCGCGGGCGCCGTGCTCTATCCGCACGTCTACGTCGGCCAATACGCCGAGATCGGCGAGGCGAGCGTGCTGCACGCGAGCGTGACGGTGCGCGAGCGCTGCCGCGTCGGCAGGCGCTGCGTGCTCCATGCGAACGCTGTCGTCGGTTCCGACGGCTTCGGCTTCACGACGGCGGGCGGCGTGCATACGAAGGTGCCGCAGGTCGGCAACGTCGTCGTCGAGGACGACGTCGAGATCGGCTCGCACGTCGGCATCGACCGCGCGACGACGGGCTCGACCGTCATCGGCCACGGCACGAAGATCGACAACCTCGTGCACATCGGGCACAACTGCAAGATCGGTGCGGGCAATCTCATCGTCGCGCAGACGGGCATTTCCGGTTCGACGACGACGGGACCGAACGTGACCTTCGGCGGGCAGGTCGGCACGGTCGGGCACATCCACATTGGCGGCAATTCCGTCTACGCGGCGCGCTCGGGCATCATCGGCGACATGCCCGAGGGCGTCTTCGGCGCGGGCTTCCCCGTGCAGAGCCATCAGGAATGGCTGCGCATGCAGGCGGCGATGAAGCGGCTGCCCGAAATGCTCAAGAAGATAAAAGAGCTTGAAAAGGCGCTCGAAGAGAGGGAAAAGAAGGCATGACCTACCATCTCGTGCGCCTTGTAAGCCGCCTCGCCTGCCTCCTGCCGGGCGGCTTCGCGGACGCCCTCGGGCGCGCCCTGGCGCTCTGCCTCTGGCCGTTTCTGCCCGCGCGCAGGAAGAAGCTCGCGGCGTCGCAGGTCGCCATGTGCCTCGGGACGGACGAGGCGGAATCTCGGCGCATCGCCAGGGAGAGCGCCGTGCGCTTCGGCCCCATGCTCTTCGAGGTGCTGCGCTTTCCCGTCATCCTGCGCCGCATGGCGGACTACGTTGAGATCGAGGGTGCAGAACACCTGCGGTCGATGCTCGAAAAGGGCAGGGGCGCCGTCATCGCCACGGCGCATGCGGGCAACTGGGAGCTTATGGGCGGCGCACTTTCCTCGGCGGGCTTTCCCATCATCGGCGTCGCCATGCGCCAGCGGGATGCGGCTATGGATCGCTTCATCAACGAGTATCGGCGTCTCGTCGGCATGCACATCACCTACAAGGACGATGTGCGTGAGATGTTCCGCATGATGAAGGAAGGCTGGATCGTCGGCCTCCTCGCCGATCAGGATACGAACAAGCACGACGGCATTGTGCTCGACTTCTTCGGGCAGCCGACGAACTGTGTGCCGGGCCCCGCGGCGATGGCACGCTCGGCAGGGATCGGCATCATCCCGGGCTACATCACGCGCAGGAAGGATGGCACGCACAAGATCATCCTGCACGCGCCCGTCGAGGTGCCGCGCACGAAGGACAAGCGCGCCGACATCCGCACGGCAGAGCAGGCGGTCAACCGCGTCCTGGAGCAACACATCCGCGAGCATCCCGAGGAGTGGTTCTGGCTGCACGACCGTTGGAAGTCGATGCGCGAGGAATAGCCTCCTTGCGCGAAAATGAAAAAGCCTTTATAATCTATGGTAGGATTGTAACAGTGCAGGCGGAAGGTGGACTTTATGAAGATAGATGCTTTGAGCTCACAGCGCTCCTCGCTGCAGTCTTTGGAGCGCGATGCGGCCGTGCATGAAGTTTCGCGCTCGGAGGCGGACTTCGGGTCGGAGCTTGCCGATCAGCACACGGCGTTCTCCGATCGCCAGCTGCAGGAAATCTTGAAGAAGATCGACGAGCAGGGCGCGCGCCTGACGAATACGCCGACGTACGACGAGCTGAAAGCGTACCGCGACCTCGTCAAGGACTTCGTCGACGAAGCGGTCGGTCGCATGTACCAGCTCCATGTGCAGGCGGGCTGGGATCGCATGGGACGGCAGAAGGTCTACACGACGGTGCGCAAGATCGACCGCAAGCTCGAAGAGCTCGCGGAGAAGATCCGCACGGGACATACGGAGGCCTTGGACATCGTGGCGAGTCACGACGCGATTCGCGGCATGCTCGTCGACCTCTATATGTGATGGCGGATTCACTCTGCTGGCAGGACGTTCTCGGGCACGAAGGGAATATCAAAAGGCTGCGGACCATGCTGCGCGACGGCCGTCTGCCCCATGCGCTCCTCTTTGCGGGGCTTTCCGGCGTGGGCAAGCGAAAGGTCGCGCACATCTTGGCCGCAGCTTTGCTTTGCCGCAGGGAGGAGGCGCCGTGCGGCGACTGTCCGTCGTGCCGTGCCTTCCTCGCGGGTACGCATCCCGACTACATCGAGTGTGCGCCCGAGAGCCGCGGCAAGGGCGCGCGCGTCATACGCATCGATGCCGTGCGCGAGATCGAGAAGAAGGTCGCGCGCAAGCCGCTCCTTTCG
>CAMURM010000067.1 GCA_947097535.1 uncultured Selenomonas sp. | reverse complement strand
TAGATACAGCGCATCTGCGCAAATCTGGGCAACTTCATTTTATCAGCGTTTCCTATAATAAGGCTAAGAGGGGGCGACGCTATGCGGGAAGTCAATCGTACTTATAAGGATTCACTTTTTAGAGATATTTTCAATCATGCGAATCGCCTGCCGGATATTTATGAGACTCTGATCGGCGGTAAAGTAATGCCAGAGGACATAGTACTCACCACGATTAACGAAACAGCCCTCTGCCTCAAGCCATCGTACTGCAGAGACAGCCAGCCACCATACAAAAAGCTCCTGCTGCATAGATTGGCAGGAGCCGAATATCAGCTGTCTTGCGAACACGCGTCCCGCAAGACGGCAATAATCTTTTGGCGCATCGCTTCGGGTGTGAGAACGACAGCGGCAGAGCCCAGGGAAAGAATCTGCTCAAGCATTTCTTGTTCGTCAAAATCATAGTAGAAAACCGTGAGCGTGTAGAGGCCGCTCTCTTCATCGAACACCGCTTCTTTGTCGTAGGGAGCGAAGAGAAAGAACGCGCGCTCGACGGCGTTGTTCTTCGATGCAAGGCGCACAGTGAAGGAGCGCCGCCGCGCCGCCAGAAACGCGCGAAACTTCTCCTCCACATCGTGCGACACAGGCTCTTCCAAAGCTCGCACCTCTTCGATGCGCGAGAAATTCATCTTGACGGCGCGGCTCTCTTCAACGAGCCAGACAATAGCGCGGCAGCGGTTTTCCGCAGCATCGTATTCGAGGCGACACGGCGCGGCCTTACTCTCATGGCACACGCCGCGCCCATCGACGTTGCGGCAGAAGATCATGCTTCCTTTCGCGAGCGCACGCCAAAATTCGCGCAGGGGCTTCTCTACGCGCCTCGCATCGTCGCCCGTGCCGCGCAGGACACGCCACGAATCGCGCGCATAAGCGCGAATTTTCGCCAGTCGCGCGAGCAGCTTTTCGCGCAGATCGTCTTCGAGGAGAAATGCCGCCGCCTCATCCGCGAGCATGGTCTTGAGCCAGCGCAGCTCTGCCTTCGTCGGCGGCAAATGCACGGGTTTGTCCAAAAACAGCTGAGCTTCACCGCTCGGCGAAAAAGAGAACATCGTATCAATGAGTTCTTCCTGACGTGAAGTATCCACAGGATCCAAAGGCTGCAGACGCTGCAGGATGTCCCGGTGCGTAAGGTGCGCGCCAGCGTGAATCTCGTTGACGATGCGCACGAGGGCATGAAACAGCTCTGCGTGAAGATCATGAAAGAGCAGGGTGTTCGCCATAGTTTTCGAGCGCCTCCTCCCAATCCTTTTTCATGCGCGCCGCAAGACTCGGCGCCTCAGGCAGCGAGAGATGTGCGAGCGGCCAGAAGGTGCGCAGCCATGGCAGGAGGCTGCGCGCGTCCTCGATCTCGATGCGCACCTGAAGACGCCCCGCCGCTTCCTCGATCCTCGCCTCCGGGAAGCGCGCGCGGATGCGTCCTTCCACGAGTGCGCCGTCCGCTTCCCGTCGGGGCGAAAAGACGAGCAGCAGTTCCCGTGCCTTTGGCGAACGAATCGGCACGACGCCTTCCCAGACTTCGCCTAAGCGCACCTTCTGCATGAGATCGAGACGAAACATCTGACTGGCGAGCGGGCGCCTGCCCTTTTTCGCGGGCAGGCGCTCTGCCAGCACATAGCGGCGGCCGCTATAAACATCGCTGACGAGATGGCGCGGCACGACGCGCAGCTTCGTGCTGCCCTGCGGGCGGACGTAGGAAAACATCAGCTCGCGCCGCTCCTCCAGCGCCATCAAGCACTGATGCAGCACCTCATCGTCGAGCAGGCTGGCTGCCGCCCGATGCTTGAACTGCACGAGGAGCCGCTCCTCATTCTCGCCTGTTTCCTGCATGATCTTGCGGCGCAGCGTATCTTCAAGAAAACAGCCCGGCAGCGCGAGCGGTATGACGGCGCGGTAGAAGGCGGCAGCGCGGCAGAGCGCCGCCGCCTCTTCAGCTGAGAGATTCGCCAGCGGATCCGCTGCCAGCCAATAGAGCAAGCGTCCTTTTTCCACCACACTGCTGATGACGCCCTGCTCTTCAAGATCCTGCAAGTAGCGCTGCACCGTGCGGCGGCTGAGATCTTCCATACTCTCCGAAATCGTCCCTCCTGCAAAGAGCTCCCGCTCGAAAATCGTCGTCACATCGAGCGGCTCCTTCGCCGCCCCGAGAATCTGAAAGAGTCCGATGAGGCAGAAGGCGGTCGTTCGCTTCAGCGCCTTGATGCGGTAGGTGTAGGCGAGAAAATCGTCGGCGACGCGGTAGGAGTCACCCTCGAAGCGATAAAGCTCGCGCCGCCCATGGCGTGAAGATTGGAGACTTCCTTCAGGCAGAAAGAAGCGCAGGCGCGCCATATTCTCCTCGTAGGCTCGCGTACTCTGCCCCAGGCGCTCTACTAGGAATGACTTGTGATAGCAGCCGTAGGAGATATAGCGAAGAAGCGGCCGCACGGTGTCGTAATCGCCAATGAAACGGTTCGCGACGACATTCCCTCGGCGGCGGCTCTTTTTATTTTCCGTAGCCATGGCGCTGCTCCTTCTCAGAGCTTTTCGAGCAGCCGGAACGCCTCTTTAAAGAGCTTTTCCAGCTTACGCGCCCCGCCCGGCGCACTGTCCTCACGCGCATGGTTGCTCTGGTTGCGTTCCGCTTTGAGCTCGTAGTAAATGTCAAGCAGGGGGTAAATCCGCTCCGACGAAAGACGGCAGTCGATCTCTCCCTGTTCAGCCCAATTGCGGAAGGAGAATATCCCCTTCGTGCCGGGGCGAAGGGAAACGTTAGAAAAGACGGCATCCGCGTCGTCCGCCTTCATATTATTGCGGATGAATGTCGCGAGCCGCTTGAGTTTTTTACCTCCATATTGCTGCGTGCGGAAGGCCTCCCGCCACGCCTCCTTCAAGGCTTGCTTAGCAGCCTCATCCGCAGCCGCTGACGCATCGATCTGTGCCTCGCACAGAGCATCGACCAGATTCTTCCACAGAGCCTCTTGAGGATCTTTTCCTTTGAAATCTTCCGGCTTCCTGCTCCATGCAAGAAGTTTCACATATATCGCATGCACTTCCTCTTCATTTTCTAAATTAAGGCTTCCGTATGCTCTTTCCGGCCAAAACTGCACTGCCGCCTCTTCGTCGACACGCTCATGCAGCTGTGCTTTCCAGCCTTCTTCTCCAGCGAAGGCACCCTCTTTTCCATCGAGCGCATCCGCCATGATCGTCTGCATGATCTTCCGATATGCCTTCTTCGCATGATCCAGGAAAGAATCGACCTCCCCCATGCCTTTCGTTTCCCCGTACTCCGCAAAAAAATAGAAAATCGTGCTGCGCTTGTCGTCCTTTTTCATATCCGCCCGCACCTTCGATTCAAATGCCGGCGAAAGCGCCACGACATCGCGCGCCTTCAAGATTTCGGGCACGCGCTCGGTGAAGAGCGTCAGCGCCTGCTGCAGGTAGCCGTGGTTCACGCACCAGCGAAGCAGCTTCACATCGTCGATCTTGTCACCGAGGATATCGCCGTACTCCGCCATGATGCGGAAGCGAAGCTGTGCGATCATGCCTTCGTTGACATCCGCATCGTCCGCTTCCCTGCCCGCACGGAAATCATGTAACGCCTTGGAAAGCGCCTTAACAGCATGGGCGAACGCGCCGTAGTGGCAGACCTTGATCTCTTCCGCGAAACCGTGCATGGCGACGAGCAGATTGTGCAGGCGCATCGAGATGTGCTCCGGCTTCTTCACCGGAATCTTATCGTAGCCGAAGTAACGCAGGATGGCGGAAACGCTGCCGAACTGTGCGAACTCGTCTGCACCCGCGATGAGATCGAAGAGCCTGTAGATGTCGTTCGCTTCCTCGACGATTTTCGCTTGATAGTTAGAATAGAGAACCTTGCCAATCTCGATGCCATTGTACTGCAGGAGGCGCATGACGGCGAGCATCAGCATGACGGCGTGACGCAGACCGCCCGTGAGATCGGCATGAAGCACGACCTCATCGCCCTGCGCCTTTTTCTCCTGCACATACGCCATGATGCGCTCTGCCATCTCCAGCACGAAACGTCTCGTCTCCGGAATCCGCTGCTTTTCATCGTAGGAAACGCTCTGAAAGAAACCATCTTCATCTATGCGCGGCAGGACGGGCGCCACCCGCTCCTTGAAAAACTCAAGATGCGTGCGCTCGAAGGGCACGATTGACGAATTTGGCACGCCGATCGGCTGCTGCACCATTTTCGAGGCAAAAGCAAAGAGCGCATCCAGTTCCAGCCTTTTCCCATCGACCTCCAGATCCCGCAAATAGCGCACAGCGGACTCATTCGTTATCCCGCATTCTCCGATTCCTTGCTTATATACCGCAAACGGCAACAGCTCTTTGTCCAGCGGCTTTCCATCTTCATCCCTTGGCGTCCTCGTCTTTACATCACTCAAGAAAAGAAGCATGATATGATGACGCATATTCCTTCCTCCTCCATCCCTTGACTCCCCAAAATCTACAGCCCGACTCGATTCACTGATACTGCCGAAAGCGTGTAAACACGAAGCGGCTCAGCTTGCGCGCCGAGCCGTCCGCCTCCTGCACCTCGATGACTTCGCGGCGGCTCGCTGCCGCGAGCACGGGAATGCCTACTGCGCGCAGAAGATTCACAAAATGGTAGACATAGGTGAATTCACCCTGACAAAGCACGGCGCGGGGCTTCTTCTCGATGATCCGCGCGGCGTTCTCCTCAGCGAGCTTTGCAACGCGCGCCTCATCCCAATCCGCCCCGATGTCCGGAAACGGCACATCTTCGATCGCGCCCCACGCACGCGCCGCCTCCACCTGCGACGACGCCCACTTTGCCGAAGCATGGTTCGTATGATTGATCAGCATGCCCGATTACCTCCCATGTGTTAAATTTCATTATCACTTTGTGCCCAGGCATTCGCCTCGTACGTACGAAAAAGCTGCCGCACATGATTTATGTGCGGCAGTTCCTTTGCGTGCAGCTTACTGACGCAGAGCATCGTATGCCCAATCATCGACACCGAGCATGCGGATTGAGAGGCGCATACCGGCATTTGTCGGGTGCAGGGACAGGGCGAAGAACTTCTCCGTGCCGTGGTCGTTGACCTTGAAGATGCTGTCGAAGTGACCGCCGACGCCGTAGAAGCTCAGGAACGTCATCGGATACGTGTTGAACGTGCCGTTGCGGAAGAAGGCGACGAGGTTGTTGTCAGAGTCGTACCAGTGTCCGTCGAGATAGTCGTAGGCGCTGTCCGGCACCTGGAACCATTCCTTATGGACGTTGACGCCGTTCATATGTACCGTCGGGCGGAAGAACGGGTTGTTCTTGTCCTTATCGTTCGCCGCCGCGTTGGAATACTCGACGGGCACGTTGCGGAAGCCGTTCGGCTCCTGCACCTGCACGGCTGCAGCGAAGTTGCCGGGACTGCCAGCCATCGTGATCATGTCCATGCGGAACGTATTGAGTCTGCCGTCGCGCACGATGGCAAAGAGATTGCCGTTGTCGTCGTACCAGTTGCCTTCGAGGAAATCAAGTTCGGAATATGCCTGCACCTGCGGCGCCGCGAAGAAGAGCGAGCACGCAAAAAGAGCTGCGGCAAAGAATTTTTTCATGTTTTCTGCCTCCTAAAATATCAAGACGATTGCTGTCGCCAAAATATTATATTCTTCATCAAGGCTTAAACTCCTGCTTTTCTGCCTAAATTACCTAAATTTTAAGGAAAGCGCCCTTTCCTCTTCTCAGCAGAAGAAGCGGTCGACGCGGATCACGGGGTGATAAGCAGCGTTATGCTTCTCAATCTCCCGCGCGAGGAAGAAGCGCACGTCGTCGTTCGTCATCTTGCAGTCGGGCGCGACCTCGACATCGAAGATGATCTTCTTGCCGCCGCCCTTCGCCGTCGTCATGCGGAAGTCATGGATGGCTTCGCCGAGACGATGTTCGCGCATGATGGCTTCGACTTCTTCGCGCACGCGCTTCGCCTCGGGGTCGTCGGTGACGACGGGATCCATGTGGACGGTCACGATGATGTGATACTTGCGGCGCAGAAGCTCCTCGATGCCGTCGATGATCTCATGCGCTGCGAGGAAGTCCATCGAGGCGGGCACCTCGGCGTGCACCGAGGCGAAGGTGCGCCCGGGACCGTAGTCGTGAATGATAATGTCATGCACGCCCGTGATGAAGCGATGCTTGAGCACGGTCTTCTCGATGCCTTCGACGAGCTGTGGATCGGGCGGCTGTCCGAGGAGCGGCTGCAGGGTATCGCGCGCCGCTTCCCAGCCGCTGTGCAGGATGAAGAGCGCGACGAGAATGCCCGCCCAGCCGTCGATGTCGATGCCCGTCGCGTAGTGAAGCGCGAGGCTCAGGACGACGACGACGGTCGCGATGCAGTCGTTGAGGCTGTCCGCCGCCGCCGCGCGGATCGCCGCCGAGTCGATGCGCTCGCCGATCGTCTTGTTGAAGCGCCCGAGCCAGAGCTGCAGGGCGATGGACGCCGTGAGGATCACGAGCATGGAGATGCTGACCTCAGGCGGCTCGGGCGCGAGGATCTTCTCCACGGAGGCTTCCATGAGTTTGAAGCCAATCAGAAGGATCAGCCCCGCGATGCAGAAGCCCGCAATGTACTCGACCCTGCCGTGCCCGAAGGGATGCTCGGCATCCGCCGGCTTCGCCGCGAGGCGAAAGCCGAGGAGCGTCGCGACGGACGCCGCCGCGTCGGCGAGGTTGTGCACGGCGTCGGCGACGACGGAGACGGCGCCGCTCAAGAGGCCGAGCACGAGCTTGACGGCGCTGAGGACGACGTTGACCGTGATGCCGACGCGCCCGCTCAGATTCCCGTAGGCAAAGCGCACCTCGGGCAGCGCGGTCTTGTCGTAATCCTTGACAAAGCGGCGGAAAAGAGCTTCATACATGCGCCTTTACGCCTCCGCGAGGAACGCGGCGTAGCCTTTTTTCACCTCGTAGACGTCGACCTTGCTCGTGACCTCCCACGGCGCATGCATCGAGAGCACGGCGACGCCGCTGTCGATGACCTGCATGCCGTAGAGCGCCATGATGTAGGCGATCGTGCCGCCGCCGCCGAGGTCGACCTTGCCGAGCTCAGCCGCCTGGTAGCGCACGCCGTGCTTGTCGAGCATGGCGCGCAGCTCGCCGAGGTACTCGGCGTTCGCGTCGTTCGAGCCGGACTTGCCGCGCGAGCCCGTGAACTTGTTGAACACCATGCCGCGCCCGAGGTAGGCGACGTTGCGCTTGTCGTACGCATCGGCATAGAGCGCGTCGTAGCCGGAGGAAACGTCGGACGAGAGCATCTTGGATTTCGCGAGCGCGCGGCGTACGGCGAGCTCCGAATACTGTCCGAGTGCGTTCATGAGCTCGACGAGCATGTTCTCGAAGAAGTGCGAGCGCATGCCCGTAGCGCCGACGCTGCCGATCTCCTCCTTGTCGACGAGCAGGCAGCACGCCGTGCGCTTCG
>CAMURM010000066.1 GCA_947097535.1 uncultured Selenomonas sp. | reverse complement strand
GTTGCGGACCGTTATGTTGATTTTGATGTGGCGGGAACGGATTCTGCTATTGACGAAATGATGGTAGGCGAGTATCTTCCACTGAAAAATTTCGTAACGTTTGCTCGGTTTCCACCGTGCAGACAGCCTTGGAATGTGTTTTTACTTGAGAGTTACTGCAGAAGGTTTAGCAGCAAATTTCGTTTTGATGTCCCGTATCCTAATATGCAATGTGCAGGAACCGTAATAAGGAAATCTTGTGATATGAATTACGATGAATTACAGGCAGATGCGGTTCTTCGTGCAAACATAGAATTGAAGCGCAAGGCGGTCGGGCAGTTCCTTTATGATGCGGGC
The DNA here is from genome assembly GCA_947097535.1 of uncultured Selenomonas sp. Lineage (GTDB taxonomy): Bacteria > Bacillota > Negativicutes > Selenomonadales > Selenomonadaceae > Selenomonas. The sequence continues at coordinate 7,194 of CAMURM010000066.1, read as the reverse complement.
TATATCGGAAAGATACCGATAGATAGACAGTTGGATACTATTATCGAATTGGCGAAGGCGAGGGTTTGATATTTATTCGTATACTTATGACGGTGAGACGGGCGGCATACTTTTGAATTCCTCGCCGACAAAGATGTCGAAGGAACCACGCCCTGTCTACGCAGCGGAGCTTGATGCCCTGGGCTTTGCGGCATATTGGCAGTACGAGCGGCAAGGCGAAGCGCCGTATCTTTGGGCGGAGGCGAATCAGTACTACTATCGCGGCGTATTGGCAGCGAAGCTCAAGGGCGGGGATGTATATACAGCGCCGCAGATCGAGATGATGAAGGACGAGGCGGGAGTGCCGCTTCTGCCGCAGGGAACGGTGCTCCAACGTGTTGATCTCGCGCGCATGGTGCAGAAGAACCGCGAGATGCTGGACTTGATCGAGCAGACGACGGTGAAGAAGATTGTTGCGGTTTACGAGAAGTATCGCGAAAGGCTCGACTGCTTCCATGTCGCTTTCTCGGGAGGCAAGGACAGCTGTGTCCTGCTGGAGCTGGTGAAGAAGTCTCTGCCGCAGGGCAGCTTCGTCGTTGTCTTCGGCGATACGGGCATGGAGTTCCCTGACACATACACGCTTGTCGATGCAGTGGAAGCGGAATGCCGGGCGGAAGGAATCCCCTTCTATCGCGCTGGTTCGCATTTCAAGCCTGAGGAGTCATGGAGGCTCTTCGGCCCGCCAGCGCGCACGCTTCGCTGGTGCTGTTCGGTGCATAAGAGTACGCCGCAAGTGTTGAAGCTAAGGGAGATTACAGGGAAGCATGATTATCGCGGGCTTGCTTTCGTTGGTGTACGAGCGCACGAAAGCGTGCGGCGGTCAAGCTATAAGTATCTCATTGACGGGGATAAAACACGGGGGCAATATGGTTTTTTTCCCTTACTGGAATGGTCGTCAGCAGAGATTTTTCTCTATGTCTATACACATGATGTTTTTCTCAATGAGGCGTATAAAAAAGGAAATTCTCGGGCAGGATGTCTGGTGTGCCCTATGTCCGGCAGCTCCAGTGAATTTGTGCGACATGTGACTTATCCGGAAGCCATTGCACCATATTTTTCTATGATCGAGCAGACTCGGGAAAACGTATTTACATGTGAGAGTTTTCGGGAGTTCATGAATCGCGGTGATTGGAAGCATCGAGCGGATGGACGCTTTATCTCTGGTGTCAAGAAACGGTATGAAGAAGAAACACGAGATGGGATCACATATATCACGATTCGTGGGGCTTTAGCCGATTGGAAAGAGTGGATGAAAACATTAGAATGGGATATTCCGTATTCTGTAGAGGAGGGGAAGAATAGCTGTCGAGTTTCTGTATCGGAACAGTTGTTGAAGCGAGAGCCGTCTAAAGCAAAGATTTTTCGGCAGGTCTTTCGCAAAGCTGCGTATTGTGCGTCCTGCATGGTATGTGCTGGAAATTGTCGGTATGGCTGTATATCTTTTGCGACTGGAAAGGTTGAAATAACAAATTGCAGGCATTGCTATGCCTGCCACGATTTACCGGGGGGATGCTTGATGTTCGATTCATTGAAGATTCCAAATGGCGGAGGGAAAAAGAGGTCGATCAATTCATTGGGAATGCATAGTCCGAAACCAGAGTGGATAGAAGCATTTTTTCAAGGAAAAGAAGCATTTTTTGATGAGAATAGTCTGGCTGCACCGCAGCTGCTGAAATTCAAGACGTTTTTATATGATGCAGGATTGATAGATAAATTGCATCTTACAGAATTTGCCGGACTACTTTGCGATATTGGGTGGGACAGTGAAATTTCATGGGGATTGATCTTGACGAATTTGGCGGCAGATAATCCGCAGTTTGCGTGGTATATCCAAAAGATGGACATAGGTGTGAATTACTCCAGGAAGAATATGATTGCGATGCTTCAAATGGATGGCTTGAAGGAGCGTCCGGCAGAAGCAGTGACAACGGCTTACCGCAGGATTGTTTCTACGCCTCTCGGAACCGTTCTGAACTTTGGCTATGTTTCAGATGATGGCAGCCTTTGCCGTACGAAATGCGTTGTTTCGGATGCGCGCGTTTTTCTCTATGGCCTTTTCAAGTTTGCCGAGAAATGCGGCGACTATAAGGCGTTTACACTTTCGACATTGCTCAATGACTCGATCGAGCGCGACGGCATCAGCCCAACGCGGATTTTCGGGGTGACGCGCGAGGAAGCAGAGCCGATGCTGCGCGGTCTTTCGGCGCAGTATCCGAACTTTATGGACGCATCCTTTACACATGATTTGGAGAAGATCACGCTGGCAGAGGATAAGAGTTCAACGGATGTATTGGAATTGTTCCGCACGGAGGGGGCCTGATGTCATGACGGAGGAAACGTATCGCTCTTACTTTGATATTGACGAGAATTATTTTCCGCAGGTAACGGAGTCGGCGATTCAGAAGTTGGAAGACCTCTGGAAGCGGACATATCCGCATGAGAAATTTTTGGAGATGCTCAAGAAGATGGAGCGCGTCATGGCGAGGCAGGAGAAGCGCTCCGTATGGATTTCCGGCGCTTATGGCACGGGAAAATCCCAGTGTGCCTATACACTCAAGAAGATGCTCGATGTGCCTGAGGCAGAACTGCGTACTTACTGGGGGGATTACAAGGTCTTGCAGCAGGAAATCGACTTGCTGCGGAAGCTGTTGGGGCATAAAGAGAACGGCATCGTGACGGTATACCGCTATGCGGGCACGCCGCATTCGACGCGCGACCTTCTGGTTGCCGTGCAGGCGAGTGTGCAGGCGGCGCTCCATGAGCGGGGTTTGTACGAGGGAGAGAATACGCTGAAGGACAGCGTCATTCAGTGGCTGGAAAAAGACGATGCGAATCGAATTTTCGTTGACAGCAAGCTGCAGCAGCCGCAATGGGCGGCAATTTTCGGCGGCATGACGGTGGAGGACATCTTGTCGCGGCTTCGTGAGGGCGGCGAGGTGCGGGACTTGATGGAACGCATCGCGCAATTTGGTAATGCTGAGGGCTTCTCTTACATGCAGCTCGATATCGACCAGATCCTCGCCTGGCTGACGGATGTTCTTGATAAGAATCAGGTGAAAATCGTATTTATCTGGGATGAGTTCTCGGATTATTTCCGCGTCAATCGGGAGAGTCTGGCAGATTTTCAAAAGTTGGCGGAGCTTGTGAACGCAAGACCGTTTTTCTTCGTGCCCGTGACGCATGAGACGGATCATCTGTTCACACAGGCAGATGAAACGTGGAAGAAGATTCGCGATCGTTTCGTGGACGTCGCCATCACTTTGCCTGATAATATCGCTTTTGATTTGATCGGCGCGGCGTTCAAGGCGAAGCCTTCGGCAGCGGCGGATTGGGCGATCTATGAGGCGGATTTGAACAGCCGCCTGCATGATTCGCGCGTGCAGGTGATGAAGGCGGCGGGAATCACTTCGGAGGATGTCATAAAGAGCATCATGCCGCTGCATCCGATGACGGCGCTTGTCTTGAAGCATATCGCCTCCTCCTTCCAATCGAATCAACGCAGCATGTTTGACTTCATCTTGTCGGTTGGTGATGAGCAGGTCAAGGCGTTCCAGTACTTCATCGACCATACGGGGCCTTTTTCCGCTCACCCTCTCTTGACGGTCGATCAGCTCTGGGATTTCTTCTATGTGCGCGGCAAGGCGGATTTGGCGACGCATATCCGCATGATTCTCGATACATACGAGCAGCAAACGGATTTGCGTGAAGAGGAGAAGGCGGTGCTCAAGGCCGTCTTGATCTTGCTCGCCGTGGAAAAGCAGCTCGGCGGCAGAATCGAACTCTTGCAGGCGACAGATCGGAACCTCGCCTATGTGTTCGAGGGCGATGACTTCCTCGTGAACAGCGTGCGCTCTGCCACGCTTTCCTTGAAGGAGCGGGGCATCCTGATCGTGACGCCGCGTCAGAAGGGCGAGCCGAAATATGATCTTGCCATGCTCAGCGGCGATCAGGGGAAGATCGAGCAGTACAAAGAGGATCTGCGCAAGACGAAGACGGACAAGCTGGTACAGGATGGGGGCTTGGGCAAGCTGCTGACGCTCCAGCCGGAGGGGCTGAAGCCGCGCTTCCTTGACAGTCTTGGCGCCATGAAGGTGACGACGGTTGATTCTTTCACGCGCACGATTCGTGATATGACGACGGAGAAGTCATGGCAGTTCCAGGCAGTACTTGCTTTCGCGAAGGATGATAAGGAAGCGGCGGCTTTCCGTGACAAGATCCGGGCGGCTGCACAAGAGAGCCGTTACCGTCATATCGTTTTCATCGATGCTCTGGCGACGCCTCTGGGAGACGATGCTTTCCAGCAATATGTGGACTTTTCGGCGATGGCGCTTTATTATCAGGGAAACAATAAGACGGCGGCGGATCAGCAGACGCGACAGGCGCGGCAAGTGCTTGAGCAAGACTGGAAGAACCGCATCTACAACGGTCGCTTCATCGTTTATACGGCAGAGCAGCCGCAGGGCATACAGCTCGTCGGAGCAGGCGAGGTATCTGCAGTCCTGAAGGAGGTCGTGCTGCGCAAATATCCCTATGCCTTCGATCTGGACAGAACGACGACAGAGGGGTATTACAAGACGAACGCCTTGAAGCAATCAGCGCTTGCCGGGCTTAGTGCAGATGTACGGGGGACGATCAAGGAGGCGGAGAAGCGGCTCTTGCCGGAGGTCTGGGAGGTCGACGCTTATTGGCGCAGGGAAGAGATGAAGCGGCTCCCTATCGTCGTCATGAAGAAAGATTTGGAGGCGAGGATTGCTGCGGACTTTTCAAAAGGCGGGCAGGTCAGCATCGCGGACTTATGCGATAGCTTCCTGAAGGAGTATGGCTTTCCTCCGTGCAATCTTGCGGCGTTCCTGCTCGGCTTTTTGCTGCGCGCCTATGCGGGTGAGCCTTATCGCTATGGCGATGCTGCAGGCAGCTCGGGCGAGATGACAGCTGATAAGCTCGCGGAGATGGTGTCAGACTATATCGGCTACTTGTCGAAGGGTGGCAGGGAGCCGCGCGAGACGTTCATCGTCGAGATGACGGCGGAGGAGCGCAGTTTTTACAACCTGACACAGGAAGCATGGGGGATCTCTCCTGCTGCCTGCAGCTCCGTCGCGCAGACTTCCCGTGCCATTCAGAGCCGCATGCAGGAATGGCAGCTTCCTCTCTGGTGCCTGGAAATGGTGGCAGATGAAGAGATGTTCCCTGCTGTGCAGCAATATATGGTGCTGCAGTGCAAGGAAGGCAAGGAGGCTCATGCCGTCGCGCTCGGACTTGGCAAGATGGCGCAGAAGAAGCCGACGCTGACGCATGCGTTGAAGTCTTTGCTCAAGAGTGAATGCTTGCAGGAGGGCATGGAAAGATTCCTCAAGACCTTTGAGGAAGGTCATATCCTGCAGCTGGCAGAAGAGTTGGGCAGCCGCGGGAAGCTGTTTCAGGATATACGCCGCAAGTTCTCTCAGGATTATGCCTGTGTTTGGAGCAGAGAAATGGGAGAGGAGCGCCTTTTGGAGCTCGGTGTGGAGTATCGGGCGGCTCTCGCTACGAAAGCGGTGCTCCACGAGCAAGTGCAGGATTGGGGCAAGGCACGCATGGCGTGGAGGGAACGCCTGAACTTCCTGCGTGTTTCGGCAGAAGTCATGGCGGAGCAGTCCCCGTCCTTTGCGCGCATGAAGGAAGACTTTCTCACGTTGGCAAAGGGAAGCGATCTCCTGGCCGCTCATCTGCCGGAATTCGTTCGCTTGTTGGAGGAAGATAGGGAAGCGATCGAGAGCGTTCTGCGTGAGGAGGAAAAGATTTTTGCTGAGGCGTATGCGCCTTATTTGGAAGGTCTTTCGGACAAGGATAAGGAGCAGATACGCAGCCGCTTGGAGCATGGGCTTTTCCTCAAAGCGACGTCGTATTCCAAGGAGAAGGTCAAACAGGAGGCGGAGGCGTATCGGCGCAGGCAGCTGAAGGAGCAGCTGCGCGCGCTCTGGAAGGAGAAGACGGGAACGAAAGATCCGCGCGATTGGTCTGAGCGGTATCAAACTCCTGTGCTTGCTTGCGTGGATTCGGATGAGTATGATGAGGCGGTGCGCACATTCTCCTTGCTTGCGCACGGTGACGGCAGGGACGAAGAGATGAAGAAAGCGATCACCTTCCTGCAGGGGGCGGCCTTCTTTGCAGTGCTTTCGGACGAAGGTCGGCGAGATGAGGCGTTTCGCAGGAATGTCGTGGGCAAGTATGCCGGTCTGTTGACGGATTTATGGACGGTGCGCGAGAAGCTGGCGGCACTGAGGATTTCGGCGTATGACTGGAGGGGCAATCCGCGCGTCGATAGGAAGCTGTGGGAGCTGGCAAAGGCGAATTACGAAGCGGGCGGCTCCGCCAGGGTGCTGTCCAAGATTGACAGCATGGATGATGCGATGCTCAAGGTGTATTTGAAGCGGCTTGTCAAGGATAATATGACGGTCGGCATGGAGATTCTGGAAGACGAATGAACGGGGTGCATGGGATGAAGCTGAATCTGACGCCCATCGAGCGATATTTGCAGGATGGGGCGAGAACGCCGTTCTTTTCCTTTGCGGAAGGCGCCGGCTATGAGGAGGCGTGCCGCAGACTCCTGGGCATGGGGCTTCATTTGTCTTCCCTGAGCGCGCTTTGTCCGACAGAGGACAGGCTGCCTTTTTCCGATGATATTCTGCGCATCCTCAAGGATAAGGTGCAGGCGGGAGAAAAGATTCTTTTCGTCGGACTGGGAGAATATCTTGTCCTGCGAGGTGAGGAAGAAGCACAAAGGATGTTGCTGCGCCTCAAGGATATGGCATGCGGTGCGGGAGCGCTCGTCCTGCTCCTTCGCGGCGTGTCCGTCTTCGAGGGCGTTCTTGCCGCAGATGCACGCATCGCGCGTGGGGAGCGGCGCATGGCACACTGCCTCGCAAAGGTAGAGACGGAGGAGGGCGTCTCGCAGGGATTTTCCCTGTCGTTGAAGGTGCTGCCGCCCGAGCTTCCTATGGAGAATGCCGTGCAGGGGGTTCGCGCTCTGCTGAAAATCCTGGAGCAAGGCGGCGCAGGCTCTTATGTTGTGCAAAGCCGTCAACGTTTTTTGCGATCGCTCGTCACCGTGCGGCAGGCAGAGGATGCTTTCGGTGCGCTCGTGCTCTTCCGTGAGGAGTTTTCTGCCCTGCGGCG
>CAMURM010000065.1 GCA_947097535.1 uncultured Selenomonas sp. | reverse complement strand
ACGTCGCCGATCTCCAAGACGCCCGCCTTGATGGCCTGGATGTCATCGCCCATGCCGGGAATCAATACGACCATCGTCGTATCGGCTGCCCGCACGATGTCGACTTCGGACTGACCGACGCCGACGGTTTCGACAAAAATAATGTCTTTGCCAAAGGCGTCCATCACCTTGACGGCGTCTGCCGTCTTGTGCGAAAGGCCGCCGAGGCTGCCGCGTGTTCCCATGCTGCGGATGAATACGCCCTCGTCCATCGCGAGACTTGCCATGCGAATGCGGTCGCCCAGGATGGCGCCGCCCGAAAACGGGCTCGTCGGGTCGATGGCGATGACGCCGACCGTCTTGCCCTGCTTCCTGTATTCATTGGCGAGCTTGTCCGTCAACGTGCTCTTGCCGGCACCGGGAGGACCTGTGATGCCGAGCACATAGGCGCGCCCCGTATGGGGATAGATCGCCTTCATGATGTCGATGGCATTTTCCGCCTCGTTCTCAATCGCCGTGATGGCTCTCGAAAGCGCGAGGCGATTTCCTTGCAGGAGTTCCTTGGCTATATCCATGGAATGCACCACCTATGCCATTTATCCGGAAAATCTCGAAAAACGCGAAATTAACACTGTTTCCCGAAATTTCGCACACGATACGGATAAAAGCAGGGCTGGCGGCAGACGGTCTGCTGCCAGCCCTGCAGTTATCAAAATCACGACTTCACGTCACGCGTGATTCTGCATTACTTCTTCACATGCTCGTTGATGAAATCGACGATGTCGCTCGTCGGCGTGCCCGGCGTAAAGACGGCGGCAATCCCGGCTTCCTTGAGCGCGGGGATGTCCGTCTCGGGGATGACGCCGCCGCCGATGATCAGCGTGTCCGTCATGCCCTTGGAGCGCACGAGCTCGACAACTTTGGGGAAAAGATGCGGATGCGCACCCGAGAGGATGCTCATCGCAATGACATCGACGTCTTCCTGCAGAGCTGCTTCCGTAATCTGCTCCGGCGTCTGGCGAAGACCTGTATAAATGACTTCAAAGCCTGCATCACGAAGAGCGCGTGCGACGACTTTCGCGCCGCGGTCATGACCGTCCAAGCCCGGTTTTGCTACCAATACCCTGATTTTTGCCATTTGAAATTACCTCCAAATCCAAGTAGAGAAAGGAATCTTTTCAGAGGCTCCGCCGCCCGCGAGGCGGACGGCTTCACCTTCGAAATCCTGCGAATTACATATTACAGGGACGTATGAGCCTCGTACTCGCCGAAGACGCTGCGCATGACGCCGCAGATTTCGCCGAGCGTCGCATACGTCTTGACAGCCGTGAGGATGTGCGGCATGAGGTTTTCCTTCTCATCCTCGCACGCCTTCCTGAGAGCTTCGAGCGCGGACTTGACAGCGTCGTTGTCGCGCTTTGCCTTGACCTCGGCGAGCTGCTTCTTCTGCTTCTCGCCGACGGAGGCGTCGACCTTCAGGAGATCCTTCGGCGGCTCCTCGTTTTCCTTCTGATACTTGTTGACGCCGACGATGACGCGAGCGCCGGACTCGACATCCATCTGCCAGGCGTAAGCGCTGTCCTGGATTTCCTTCTGGATGTAGCCCTTCTCGATGGCAGCGACAGCGCCGCCCATGTCGTCGATCTTCTTGATGTACTCCATCGCTTCCTTCTCGATCCGGTTCGTCATGGCCTCTACGTAGTAGGAGCCTGCCAGAGGATCGATGACGTCAGCGAGGCCGCTCTCATGCGCAACGATGTGCTGCGTGTGCAGAGCGATGGAGACGGACTCTTCCGTCGGAAGCGCAAGCGCTTCGTCGCGGGAGTTCGTATGGAGGGACTGCGTGCCGCCCATGACGGCTGCCGCCGTCTGCAGCGCGACGCGGACGATGTTGTTGTCCGGCTGCTGCGCCGTGAGCATGGAGCCTGCAGTCTGGGTATGGAAGCGGAGTTTCATGGACTTGTCCTTCTTCGCGCCGAAGCGGTCGCGCATGATCTTCGCCCAGATGCGGCGGGATGCACGATACTTCGCGACTTCTTCGAGCACGTTGTTGTGCGCGTTCCAGAAGAAGGAGAGCCGACCCGCGAAATCGTCGACGTTGAGTCCCGCCTCAATGGCGGCATTGACGTAGGCGATGCCGTCGGAAATCGTAAAGGCGATTTCCTGGGCAGCCGTGGAACCGGCTTCGCGGATATGGTAGCCCGAGATGGAAATGGTGTTCCACTTCGGTACGTTCTTCGAGCAGTAAGCGAAGATGTTGGTGATGAGGCGCATGGACGGGCGCGGCGGGAAGATGTAGGTGCCGCGAGCCGCATACTCCTTGAGGATATCGTTCTGAATCGTGCCCGTGAGCTGGTCTGCGGGCACGCCCTGCTTCTCAGCAACGGCGATGTACATCGCAAGAAGCACGGAAGCCGGGGCGTTGATCGTCATGGACGTCGAGACCTTGCCGAGATCGATCTGGTCGAAGAGTGTCTCCATGTCGGCGAGCGAGTCAATCGCCACGCCGACCTTGCCGACCTCGCCTTCGGAAATCGAATCGTCGGAGTCGTAGCCGATCTGCGTCGGCAGATCGAAGGCGCACGAGAGACCCGACGCACCCGTCGCGATCAACATGCGGTAGCGCTTGTTGGACTCTTCGGCTGTAGAGAAGCCGGCGTACATGCGCATCGTCCAGAAGCGGCCGCGATACATCGTAGGCTGCACGCCACGCGTGTAGGGGAACTGGCCCGGAACGCCGAGATCCTCGACGTAGTTCTCGCCCTCGACGTCGAGCGGCGTGTAGAGACCCTGCTCGGGAACGTGCGGGCGAAGCGGGAATTTCGCGGTGGTCTTTTTCAGGTCAGCCTCGTACTTTTCCAACTCGGCCTGGATTTTCTCATTGCTCATAATCGTGTCCTCCTGTCAGGGATGCGAGAAAGGGGCGCATCCGCCCGTCCGCCGCGTGTCTTTGCCGCGAAGATCCGAGCGGCTTTTTGCCGCTTCTTTTTCCCTAAATCATTTCCGATCCGTTCAGAGTTTTTTGCGCTTACTTCATGGATTTCGTTTCGATGAACTTCTCATGGAAGGAAAGCGCTTCCTTGATGATGTGCGGCGTGTGTGCATGCTTGGTGGCCTCTACGGCTCTCTTGTAGTAGTCAAGCAGCACCGGCTTGTAGTCGGGATGCACGCACTTGTTGATGATTTCGAGCGCACGCTTCCTCGGTGCGAGGCCGCGCAGATCTGCGACGCCCTGCTCCGTGATGATGACGTCGACGTCGTGCTCCGTGTGGTCGATGTGCGAGCACATGGGAACGACGGACGAGATCGCGCCGCCCTTCGCGATCGAAGGCGTGTAGAAGATCGTCAGGAAGGCGTTTCTCGCGAAGTCGCCCGAGCCGCCGATGCCGTTCATCATCTTCGTGCCGGTGACGTGCGTGGAGTTCACGTTGCCGTAGATGTCGACTTCGAGCGCCGTGTTCATGGCGATGACGCCGAGACGATGGACGACTTCCGGGCTGTTGGAGATTTCCTGCGGACGCAGCAGCAGGTACTTCTTGTACTTCGCGACGTCCTTGTAGAAGCGCTCCATGCCGGCAGGCGAGGGCGAGAACGCCGTGCCCGAGGCGAAGTTCAGCTTGTTCGCGTCGATGAGATCGAGCATGCCGTCCTGGATGACCTCGGTGTAGACCGTGAGGTCTTCGAGATCGGAGTCAACGAAGCCCGCCATGACGGCGTTCGCGACGTTGCCGACGCCCGACTGCAGCGGCAGGAGGTTCTTCGGCATACGCCCTGCCTTGATCTCGGCGTTGAGGAATTCGAGCGTGAACTGCGACATCTTCTTCGAATTCTCATCAATCGGCGCGAGGTCGCGCGTGTGATCCTTGATGTCGCACGGCACGATGTACTTGATCTTGTCCGGCGTGCAGGGGATGAATGGCGTGCCGATGCGGTCGTCCGCCTTGACGATGGGGATCGGCAGACGGTTCGGCGGATCGAGCGGCACATAGACGTCGTGCATGCCCTCAAGCTCCAAAGGCTGCGTCGTGTTGACCTCGACGATGACGACGTCCGCCTGCTGCACATAGGAAGCGGCGTTGCCGAGCGACGTGGACGGAATGATGTTGCCCTCCTCGGTGATGGCAACGGCTTCGACGATGGCGAGGTCGAGCTTGCCGAGGTAGCCGACGCGCGCGAGCTGCGCCGATTCGCTCAGATGGAGATCGAGGTAGTCGACGGAGCCGTCGTTGATCTCGCCCCTGAGGATGGCGTCCGTCTGGTACGGCAGGCGCTTGCCGATGCCGTGGACAGCGGCGAGCGTATCGTCGAGCTCAGGGCCGGTCGAAGCACCCGTCCAGAGGTCGATCGTGAAAGGCTCCTTCTTCATGCGCTCGGCCAGAGCAAGCGGAATCGCCTTCGGGTACGAGGAAGCCGTGAAGCCGCTCATGCCGATGCTCATGCCCGGCTTGATAAAAGCTGCCACCTCCTCCGCACTCACGATCTTCGCCTGCAGGTCTTTGTTGCGTACGCGATCCGAGATGTCAATCATTCAATACATCCTCCCTCACAAGGCCGTCCGGCCCGTGTAATCTAAGGAAACCGCCGCTTCCTTCGCACTCTCTCGGGAGAGCAGGGGAAGCCGGGCTTCCAATGATGAATTGCCGCCGAGACACTGCCCCGCGCGCCCTTTTATCGGCAATAGCTTCGTGCTATCGCTCGCAAACGGGATAACTGAGGCTTATCGTACTACTATGCGACAATTATATCCTAAGCTAAAGAATACCACTTCGACGCTTTAGCGTCAAGTCAATTTTCAGTCTCTTCCCCGCTATTTTTGGGCGCTTCGCCGCCCTTCCTCGCCTTTTGGCGAAGCTCGCGGAGCTTCTGCCGCTTCTTCGCCGCAAGCTCGTCCATGACGACGACCTCATCCTCTTCGTTGCCCGCGAACTCTGTGACGGCGGCGAGCGCCGCTAAAAGCCACAGCAGCATTGACGACGGGATGTTGAAGAGCACGTCGTCCGTCAGACCGTTCAAGGCGATGGAGCAGAAGGCGAGGCTGATTCCGAGCATGAGCCCCTGGCGGAAGCCCTCGCTGTCGTGCACCTTCGAGAAGAAGGCGAGCCCCATCGTGCCGAAGAAGAACCACAGGAAGGCGACGGCGCCGACGATGCCGATCTCCGCCGCGTAGTTCAGGTACATGTTGTGCGCATGGACGATGAGCACGTCCGCGCCCTGCAGGTAGAAGTCGTACTCGGGGTAGACCATCCAATAGGCGCCCCAGCCGATGCCGAAGAACGGGTGGTCGCCGATCATGGCGAGCGTGCTCTCCCAGAGCGCGAGGCGCATTTCCGACGAGGTGTCGACGCGCGTGAAGACCGACGTCACGCGGTCGAAGAGCGCGGGATCGACGAAGAAGAGGCCGCCCGCGACGACCGCTGCACCGACGAGGACGCGCCAGTCGCGCATCATGCCGTAGAGCACGAAGATCAAAGCGATGACGAGGAACGCCATGCGCGCGTACGTCATGGCGAGGCAAGCCGCCAGCAGCACGAGCGCCGCGCCGAGCGCGAGACGCCGCTTCTGCTCACGCATCTTGACGAGGAAGGCGAAGACGAAGCACATGGCGACGTCGAGGTAGCCCGCGAGGATGTTGGGATTCTCCCACGTCGAGAAAACGCGCTTTTTGAGCTCGGGGAAGGCGTCGCCGTCGACCCACTTCATCGCGCTCGTGTCGATGCCGAAGGCGAACTGGTAGAAGCCGTAGAGCACGACGAGCACGCACGAGAGACCGAGCGCGTAGACGATCTTGCGGATGTCCTGCGACGCCTGGACGTTCTGCCCGATCAGAAGATACGTCAGAAGGTAGACGCCGACGAGGTTGTAGTAGTTGTAGAAGCTGAAGCCGCGGTCGGGCGAGAAGAGGACGGAGACCGCGCCGAGGAGCGCGAAGAGCGCCGCCGGCACATCGTAGGGCAGGCGGCGGAAGCGGCGGCACTCCTTGTCGACGACGAGGCGCGCGAGCCAGAAGATGACGCCGAGCAGCAGCGCCGCCGTCGCCAGTGGCGGCGAGAGCGCGAGGAGGAAGGCTTCGAGCAAAATGGCGTAGTAGACGCCGCCCGCGAGATAATCCGACAAACTGTCCCTTGCCGTCATGCGAAGCCCCCCCTCTCCAAAAGGCTGCGGCGCAGCTCACCGATCAGGTACAAGGAGCCTGCCGCACACAAGATGCGCTCCTCTGTCGCCCAGGCGAGAGCGCGCGTCAGCGCTTCGTCCGCTGCCCGGACGACTTCGACCTCGCCGGTGATCTCGCGCGCGAGGCGCGCGAGATCTTCAGGATCGCCCGCGCGCTCTGAGAAAGGCCTCGTGATGACGACGCGATCGCCCGCGCGCAGCAGCGTCCGAAGCATGGCGGCGCAGTCCTTGTCCGCCAGGATGCCGAGAAGGAAGACGCGCGCCTCGTCGGGGAAGCACGCGTCGAGGCTTTCCCTGAGCGCAGCCGCGCCCGCGGGGTTGTGCGCGCCGTCGACGACTACGGTCGTGTCCGCGAGCGTGAAGCGCTCGAAGCGCCCCGGCCATTTGACCTCTTGAAGCGCTGCGGCGATCGCCGCCTGCGTGATCGAGGGATGCGCCGCGGCGAGGAGATTCGCCGCCATGACGGCGAGCGCGGCGTTTTTTCGCTGGTAGGCGCCGCCTAAAGCGAGTGCATAGTGCGCCGCGCGGATGCCGAGGAGCTCGGACGAGAACTCGATCTCGCCCTTGCCTGCATCCGCCTTCTTCGGCGGCGCGACGCAAAAGTCCTCGCCGAGCACGAAGATGTCCGCGCCTTCCTCCTCCGCCTTCTGCTGCAGGACGTCGAGCGGCATGCCCGCCGCTGCCGTGACGACGGGCACGCCCGCCTTGATGATGCCCGCCTTGTGGCGGGCGACGCCTGCGAGGGTGCCGCCGCAGCGGTCGGCGTGCTCCAGCGCCACATTCGTGATGACAGAAACCTCCGGCATAATGACATTCGTCGAGTCGAGAAGGCCGCCCAAGCCGACCTCGATGACGGCGTAGTCCACCGCTTTTTCCGCAAAGTAGACGAACGCCGCCGCCGTCAGCACCTCAAACTCCGTCGGCTGCTCCAAGCCCTCGGCGAGCATCTGCTGCGCCGCCGCAGCCGCCGCAGACACAGCCGCCGCGAAGTCCGCCTCGCTCGCGCATTCGCCGTCGATGACGAAGCGCTCCGTGTAGGCTGTCAGATGCGGCGAGGTGTAAAGCCCCGTCTTGAGCCCCGACTTCGTGAGGATCGCCGCCGTCATGGCGGAGACAGAGCCCTTGCCGTTCGTGCCCGTGACGTGCACCGTCCTGTATCGCCTTTCGGGGTGGCCGAGCAGCTCCGTGAGACGCTCGATGCGCGAAAGGCCGAGCTTCGAGCCGAAGACGTTGAGGCCTTCGAGGTAAGAAAGACTTTCCCTGTAGTCCATTTTCCCACCTTCCTCAGAGCTTCGCGAGATAGGCGAGGCGCTCTTCGACCGCCTTCTTCTTCTCGCGCGCCGCTTCGAGCTTCTCGCGCTCCTTCTCGACGACGGCGGGCGGCGCCTTCTTGACGAAGCCCTCGTTC
>CAMURM010000064.1 GCA_947097535.1 uncultured Selenomonas sp. | reverse complement strand
GCTCCCGGCGATACGGTGCGCGTGCACGTCAAGGTCGTCGAGGGAACGCGCGAGCGCATCCAGGCGTTCGAGGGCGTCGTCATCGCGCGCTCCGGTACGGGCGTGCGCGAGACGTTTACGGTGCGCCGCATTTCCTATGGCGTCGGCGTCGAGCGTACCTTCCCGGTGCATTCGCCGCGCCTGGACAAGATCCAGCTCATGCGCCGCGGCATTGTGCGCCGTGCGAAGCTCTACTACCTGCGCAACCTCACGGGTAAGGCAGCGCGCATTCGCGAGAGACGCTGAAGCACATCATGGGGACTGGCATAGGAGATACTCGCGAGGTATTTTTCCTTTGCAGTCCCTATTTCTTTTTCGGGAGGTATTTATGAGTTCTTTGGGCGAAGAAGTCAAGGATTGGCTCGTAGCGATCGTCGTCGCTGTCGTACTCGCTTTCGTCATCCGGCAGTTCATCGTTGAGCTCTACGTCGTGGACGGCCCGTCCATGCGGCCGACGCTGCAGTCGCGCGAGCGCCTCGTCGTCAACAAGTTCATCTACCGCATGCGGGAGCCGGAGCGCGGCGAGATCATCGTCTTCCGCTATCCGCGCGATCCGAGCCGCGACTTCATCAAGCGCGTGATCGCCGTGCCCGGCGATACGATCGAGATTAAGGACGGCAAGGTGTTCGTGAATCAGCAGCTCTTGAACGAGGACTACATCCTCGAAAAGACACTGACGAATTATCCGCTGTCGACGGTGCCCGCCGGACATATCTTCGTCATGGGCGACAACCGCAACAATTCCGAGGACAGCCGCTTTGCCGACGTCGGTTTCGTTCCCTACGAGCTCGTCAAGGGCAAGGCGATGGTCGTCTTCTGGCCCGTCGCCGAAGCGAAGTCCCTGCCTTGAGGCTTGGCCTTGCATAAGGAGGCAGACATGGATTTTCAGACGGAAGGAAACAGCATCGTATACAAGAATGCGGACGGCGTCGTGCTCGCCCGCGCGGATTTTTCGGAAGCAGCGCCGGAAGTCTATGATATTTTCCATACGGAAGTTGACGCCTCGCTGCAGGGGCAGGGTATCGCGGGCAAGCTTGTCGCGAGAGCTGTCGCGGAGATTGAGCGGCGCGGCGGAAAGCCGGTGAAGGATGCTTCGTGCTCGTATGCGGCAGCCTGGCTGAAGCGACATGCGGAGAAAGGCGTATCGCAATAATCGGGCGGATGCTCTGGCAGAACGACTGCCGAGAGGAAAATCAATAAGAGTCGTTCTTAATACGACTTCTATTGATTTTCCTCTCTTTTTGTCATACACTTTCCCAAAAGGAGCGAACATCTTGCCGGGGGAGAGGTTGAGATGGAACGAAAGAATTTTGCAGAGCGACGATTCCTGCCCTTGGTTTCGGCGCTGCTTTTCTTTTGCCTTGCATTCTTGTCGCTGTCGGCCTCGGCGCAGGAAGAGCCGGAAATCGACCTGCTTGCCGCGCTCGTTTCTTCCGCCTCATATTCCGACGACGGCGGACTTCTCGTGCGCAGCTGGCTCAAGGAGACGGCCTGGGATTTCCGGAGCCGCAGCACATCGACGCGAGCCGCAGAGGGGCGTGTCCATCTGGCACGAAAGACGCTTGCAGACGGCAGGCGCATCGCCGTGCTTTCCTTCCCCGGCACGGAGAACAAGAAGGACATCGAGGTCGATCTGCGCCTTTCTGCCGTTCCCTTTGACGGCACCGGTCCATCGGAGTTCACTGCCGTTGCAGCCGGAAGCGATGCCCGAGATCTGCCGCACGTCCACAAGGGATTCAACGATTTCGTCATGGCGGCGCTCTTTACCGACAGGATGTCGGAACTTGACGGCTTGACGGCAGGTGAATATCTGGCGGCAGAGCTCAGGGAAAATCCCACGGAGGTGCTCTATCTGACGGGGCACAGTCTCGGCGGTGCGGCGGCTCTTTTGACAGCGGCGCGGCTCGCCGACCTCGGTGCAGCACCGGAGCAGCTGCAGGTCATCACGTTCGGTGCGCCCGCCGTCGGTGACGAGCGCTTCGCTCGCCTCTACGAGACGAAGCTCCATCTCACGCGCATCGTCATGAAGGCGGATCTTGTCACGGGCATCCTGCAGTCGCTGAGCAGGAGCTTCGTGCAGTTCGGCGACAAAGTCGTCTGGAACCCAAAGACGCGTGAGGAGCACTTCAATCATGCGATGGTGCTCTACCTCGACGAGGCCTTGCGCCGCTATTATGACGCGACAGAAGAGGAGGCGGCGCCTGTGCTTTTGAGCGGCGAGCCGCAGGAGCTCGCGGGCGGTCTCTACGTTGCCGCGCCTTCCTTCGATCTGCCCGAGACGCTGGCGCAGGATGCGCCGTACATCGAGCGTGCCGTGGGCGATTCGCTGCGGCTTCGCTACGCGCCGACGGTTTTTTCGTCGCAGGCGGCGCAGCAGGACGAGGCGGCTCTTTTCGCGGCGGCGCGCGCGGCGGGCTGCCGGTACGTCCTCATCGAGCACTTTTCGGGCAAACTGCTGCGCGAGCGGCACGGCAGCTTCCGATTGACTTTGGAGGAGCAGCTCTACGACATCGACGGTCAGCTTCTTTCCTTGGAATCGCGCAGCACGAATACGGACAGCCTGCCGGCGATCGAGGCCTGCCTTTACCTCGCCTACAAGGGAAGCGAGACGCGCGATCGGGCGCTGGGCTTATAGTGATGGATTTTTCTGACCCTCGCCCTCGGGCGGGGGCTTTTTCTTGCGCGCAGGGGCTTGTTATTGTATGATGGTAACGAATGAGAAAGGAGCGATGCTTTTTGCAGTGGGCGGAAGTGAGTGTGGATACGTCGCATGAGGCGACGGACCTTGTGTCGGAAATCCTGCAGGAATTGGGCGCTGCGGGCGTGGTCATCGAAGATCCGGCGCTCTTGAACGAATACATTCGTTCGGGACTCTGGGACTATACGGATCTCAAGGAGAGCGAGGAGACGGAGGTCGTGCGCGTCAAGGCGTACTGGGCGCTCGACGAGGAGCTTGAAGGAAAGCTACAGCATCTTGCCGTGCGGCTGGACGGCTTGGCGTCCAACGGAATCGACAAGGGCGCGGGCGCGGTTTCGTGGAAGGCGGTCGCCGACGAGGATTGGGCCGAGACGTGGAAGGAGTTCTTCCATACGGAAAAAATCGGCGCGCACACCGTCATCAAGCCGACGTGGGAAGAATACGAAGCCAAGGCGGGGGAAATCGTCGTGGAGCTTGATCCGGGCGCGGCATTCGGCACGGGGCAGCACGCGACGACATCCCTGTGCATCCGTGCGCTTGAAGACCTCGTTCGGCCGGGCATGACGGTGTTTGACGTCGGCACGGGTTCGGGCGTGCTCGCCATCGTCGCGGCGAAGCTCGGCGCAAAGAGGGTCGAAGCCGTGGACTTCGACACTGTCGCCGTGCGCGTCGCCCGCGAGAACGTGCGCCAGAACGGCGCAGAGGACGTCGTGCACACGGAGCGGAGCGATCTTCTAAAGAGCGTTGCGGGCGAGGCGGATCTCATCATTGCGAACATCATCGCCGACATCATCGTGCGCCTTTTCGGCGAGGTGAAGGGATCTCTGGCGGCGGGCGGCACGATGCTCTTGTCGGGCATCATCGAGGATCGTCTGGCGGATGTCGTGGAAGCCGCAGGCCGGCATGGTTTTTCCGTTGAGAAGATCGAGCAGGAAAAGGGTTGGGCGGCCGTCATCGTCAAAGGGGGCGGAGCGCGATGAGGCGCGTCTTTCTCGAAGGCGAGATCGCGGACACGATGGAAGTGCGGGGCGCGGACGCGCACCATCTGCAGCGCGTCATGCGCGCCAAGCTTGGCGAGAATCTCCTCGTTGCCGATGGTGCGGGCGGCTCGGCCGAGGCTGAGGTCGCGGGCTTCGCAGATGGCAGGGTGCAGCTTCGACTTGTCCGGCGACTGTCGGAAGCGGCGGAATCGCAGGCGGAAATCGAGCTTTTCCAGTGCCTGCCCAAGGGCGACCGCATGGACTTCATCGTGCAGAAGGCGACGGAACTGGGCGTCGCGTGCATCCGTCCCGTGCTCAGTCAGAACGTCGTCGTGCGCTACGACGAAAAGAAGGCGCGTGCACGCGTGGAACGCTGGCAGAAGATCGCAGCGGAGGCGGCGAAGCAGTGCGGGCGCACGCGCATCCCCGAGGTGATGCCGATCGTGCCCCTTCGCGCGGCGATGGAAGGGCAGGGGGCAGCGGAATATGCCCTGCGCCTTTTTTTCTACGAGATGGAAGAGCGGCGGGAACTGCGCACGGTTCTTTCGGATTCGAAGGCGCGGCGCATCTTCATGCTCGTCGGGCCGGAGGGCGGCTTCGATGAGGCGGAGGCGCAGCTTGCAGTCGCGCACGGCTTTTCTGCCGTGACGCTTGGTCGGCGCATCCTGCGCGTCGATACGGCGGCGATCGTCGCGCTCGCGCTCGTGCAGTATGAAAAAGGAGATTTAGGTTTTGCCAAAAGCAGCATTGACGACCTTGGGCTGCAAGGTCAATCAGTTTGAAACGGAGACGATGGAGGGGCTTTTCCGGCAGCGCGGCTACGCCATCGTCCCCTTCGACGAAGCGGCGGACGTCTACGTCATCAATACATGCTCGGTCACGAGTCTCGGCGAGAAGAAGTCGCGCCAGCTCATCCGCCGTGCGCGCCGCCTGAACGAGCGAGCCGTCATCGCCGTGACGGGCTGCTACGCGCAGGTCGCACCCGAGGAGATCCGCGCGATTGAGGGCGTGCGCGTCGTGCTTGGCACGAAGGAGCGTGCCGGAATCGTCGATCACGTGGAGCGAGCGGCGCGTGAGGCGGGCGTCTTCGACGGCACGGGTGACATCATGCACGCCGCCGAGTTCGAGGACATCCCGCTCTTCGGGGCGCCCGCGAGAACGCGTGCCTTCCTGAAAATTGAGGAGGGCTGCGAGAATTTCTGCTCGTTCTGCATCATTCCCTACGCGCGCGGCCCCGTGCGCTCGCGCCTCTTGAAGAGCGTGCGGCGCGAGGCGGCGAAGCTCCTCGCCATGGGCTTCAAGGAGATCGTCCTGACGGGCATCCACCTCGGCTGCTACGGGCGCGACCTCGGCGATGTGACGCTTGCCGACGCCGTGGGCGCTGTTCTTTCCCTGCCGGGACTCAAGCGTCTGCGCCTCGGCTCTTTGGAGTCGATCGAGCTGTCGGACGATCTGCTCGCGCTCCTCGCGCAGGAGGAGCGCTTCGCCGGGCATCTTCATCTGCCGCTGCAGGCGGGATCGGATGAAGTACTTCGCGCGATGAACCGTCACTACGATACGGCGAAGTTCGCCGCGCTCATCGAACGCGTCGAACGTGCCGTGCCCGGCGTCGCCATCTCGACGGACATCATCGTGGGCTTTCCGGGCGAGACGCAGGAGCTCTTCGAGGAAAGCCTTGCTTTCGTCGAGCGCATGAACTTCGCACGCATGCACGTATTCCCCTACTCGCCGCGCCGAGGCACGCCGGCGGCCGCGTTTGCCGCGCAGGTTTCCGAGGCGGAGAAGAAGGAGCGCGTGCATCGCATGCAGGCGCTCGCCGCAAAGAAGAGCGAGGCGTTTCACGCCGCCTTTCTCGGCACAGAGATGCCCGTTCTCTTCGAGACGGAGCGCGAGGGCGTCACGGACGGACTTACGGCGAACTACATCCGCGTCTATACGGATGCGCCCGTTCGGACGGGAGAAATTCGTGCGATGCGCCTCGTTCACCTTTATCGTGACGGCGTTTGGGGCGAGATCTGAAAGTTTATCTGCGCTCCTCTGACTTTTGCTCTGCGAACTCATCCGCGAGATCGTCGAGATACGCGGCAAGGCGCTCGCGGCTCTCCTCATGCGCGAGCTGCGCGATCATCGTCATGTGGTGTCTGAGGTCGTGGCGCATGCGGCGCGAGCTGCGCCAGAGGGCGAGCATCGTGTGATAGTGCGCCTCTTCGGACATGCGGATCATCTGCTCGTGAAGCCGCTGCTGATGCAGTGCATTTCCCTCCTCTGCATAGCGCGTGAGGAGGGTGGACACGCGCAGATATTGGACGAGAGCGAGCGGGAGCAAGAGCCGCGCAGCGAGGATCGTCGGCTGCACCGACGTATTCGCCGGATCGGCGGCGACAGCGAGCGCGACGAGAATCACCTCGTAGCCGCTGAGATAGAGCCAGAGCCGCCGATCATCAACGGACAGCATCGGCATGAGCAAGCGGCGGATCGTATGCAGCGCGGCGGGCAGGACGAGGAGAAACATCATGGGGATGAGCAGGCATTTCCATAGCCCCGGAGGCAGTCCCGCGCCAAAGAAATGCTCCGTCATCGTTCCGAGCGTTCCCGCAAGCATCAGCAGCGGATAGACGAGCAGGGCGATGGATATTACCCGCAGCGGCTGGTCGCGGATCACGAGAAGCATATAGAAGAGAGCGAGCGGGCGGCAGAGAAGTGCGACGAGAGACATATCGAGCGGCAAGGACATCTGTGCGGCCTGTGTCAGCGCGAGCACGAGCATATAGCCGCAGACGACATAGATCCGCGCAAAGCGCAGCTGATCGCGAAAGACATAGAAAACGAGCAGGTCAAAGGGCGGCGCACACACGAGCGTGTAGAGCAGCCGAATCTCTGCGTCAGTCATGATGTTTCGCCTCCCCGCAGCCGTCCGTACGCATCGGCATGATATTTGCCGCTCTGTCCTGTGTCGCCCGCAGCACGATCGATACAGCGAAGAGATCGTCCTCCGGTGAAATCTCCATCGTACCGTCATAGCGTGCAAGACTCGTGCGGATGCTCTCCATGCCGATGCCGCGCTCTGCGTTGCCGCGCTTCGACGAGAGCAGGTTGCCCGCCGCATCGTAGCACAGCTCTCCGTCATAGCTGTTGTCCGCGGTCAGAAAGAGCGTGTCCCCTTGATGGACGAGCGCGAGCCGCAGGAGACGCGGGGCGTCGGGCGCGAGATGTTCCAACGCCTCGGCGGCGTTGGCGAGCAGATTGCCGAGGATCGCCGTCAGATCGAGCGGATCGATGGGATTTTCCGCGCCGATGTCGATGCGGTACTCCGTCTGCACGCCGAGCCGTGCAAAGATCGGCTGCCAATAGCCGATGAGAATATTTACCGTTTCATTCGCACAGACGGGGGCATAGCGCGTTTGAATTGCAGACGCAGCCGCGCCCATCAGCCGCTCGATGCCCGCCGTGTCCCCGCGTGCGAGCAGTTCCTGCGCCGCAGCGATCATCTCGGTGAACTGCGTGCGAAACGCGCGTGTCGTGCGAGCGTTTTCCTCCATCTGCGCCGTATTCTGCCGCGTGATCTCCGCCATCTCCGCCTCGCGTGCCACCTGTTCGCAGAGCGCACGCTGACGCAGCCGCGCATTCATGGCATAGAGCGCCAGACCGATGCAGCAGAAGCCGCCGACCGCCCCGCTCAGACGAACGAAGAGCGCCGTATGTGTTCGCAGGTCATTGAACGGCGAGAGCAGAATCGTGAGCACGAGAATCAGCGTACCGAGCCACGCGAGCGGTGTCCATACCGCATCAAAGGAATCGTCCGCCAGGAGCGGCGCGGCAATCGTGCGTCCATAGTAGAGAAAAAGCGGCACAGCGATGGGGAGGCAGACAATCGTGCAAAGCCCCGAGAGCA
>CAMURM010000063.1 GCA_947097535.1 uncultured Selenomonas sp. | reverse complement strand
GCTTCCAGCACGAGGTAATTATCCGTCTCCGGCTGCGGCGCGACTTTTTCATCGAGCGCGTGATCGATCCAGAGATTCGGGTAGCGCACGTTGCCCGCGACGCCCGTCAGAATGTAGAGCGGCCCCTTCGCCGAGCGGCCAAACGACTGCACATGACCGCGGTTGCGATAGGTGTGCAGGTGCGCTGTAAAGACGAGATCGACGCCCAAGGTATCAAAAAGCGGCATGAACACCTCACCGACGTCGGAAATGCCCTCCGTGCGCTCGGGGCGATTGTGGATGCGGTACTGCAGCACATCCTTATGCAGGAGCGCGATCTTCCACCTCTTGCGGCTCTTCTCCATATCCTCGGGCAGCCAGGCGAGCTGCTCCTCCAACAGCCCCTGCTTAAAATCCGCCGTCTCGTCCATCTGCGTGTTGATGACGGCGAAATGACACGGCCCGTAGTCAAACGAATAGTAATAGCGCGAAAATGCCTCGCTGCCGTTGTCCGGCACGGCGAACTCCTGCAGATACGCCTCGGGCAGGCGCACCTTCCAGTTGCGGTCGTACGTCTCGTGATTGCCCATGACAGGCGCGAAGGGAATCTTCTCGATCAACGGCGCGACCGCCGAAAGCCACGCATCCCATTGCGTGTGATCCTCGCCGTTGTCGACGAGATCGCCCATGTTGACGAAGAAGCCCGCATCGGGATTGCGCTGCCAGGCTCCGCGTGCGACCTCCTGCCAGTCCGAATAATCGCTCGACTGCGAGTCGGGGAAAATCAGCGCCTTGAAGCCCCCGCGCTCGGGAGCCGCGGCGAAGGGCAGCCACTCGCTCGCCTCCTCGCCGTTCACGAGCCGATACTCGTAGCGCCGCCCCGGCGTCAGCCCCTCGATCCCCGCCACATGCAAGACGGCCGCGCGCCCGTCGTCCGTAAAGGCCTCGTTCGTCGCCACCGCGCGCTGCACCGCCGACGCCTCCGCCTCGCGCCACTCGACCGCCGCCGCACTCTGCACGCTGTCCGACTGCCACATGATCGTGCGCGAAACGGCAGGATCGCTCGTGATGATCTGTCGGATGAAATCCGCCTCGATCTTCTCCGGATGCGCGATCCGCTCGATCTGCTTCGCCATCTTCCCGAACGCATCGAGCCGATTCGCCAAAAAGCCGCCGCCCGCCAAAAGTGCCGCACCTCCCGTAATCTTAAGGAAGGTGCGGCGATTGAATGTATGCTTATCTTCCATAGTTTGCTCCTTGAAACGTCTGATGTATGTATGTATTATATAGCTTAAAGTTTACTATAAGTCAAGAGGTGCAAGGGAACTGCTGATAAAATGAAGCCGCCCGGATTTGCGCAGATGCGTGAAGATGGGTGGCTGAATTTATCCGTGGTTCCCTAAGCTATTTGCGGCATCGCACCGATATACTATTTATATGCGAAATTCCTTCTACCGCCGCTGACAAAGGAGACGATACAGCATGAAGCGAACGAAGCTTTACGAAAACTGCCGCCTTGATCTGGAAGCCGTCCTCGCACTCGAAGAGAAATACGGCATCGCAGAGGACGACTTGCGCCGCGCCGCTGCCACGCTCGACGAGTTCCATGTCGTGACGCCCGTCGTCGGCAAATTCAGCGCGGGCAAAAGTTCCCTGCTCAACGCGCTTCTCGGCAAGAGCCGCCTCGGCAAAGACTACCTGCACACGCAGATCACGCCCGAGACCGCCGTGCCGACGGAAATCCGCTACGGCAGCGAAGAGCGCATCATCCTCCATCGAAAAGACGGCACGCAGGAAGAAATCACGCTCGAATCCTTCACCTCCGAAGAATATCGCAGCGAGAGCCTGCACAGCATCGAGCTGAGCCTCCCTAACGACGCGCTCAGGGACATCGCCGCCGTCAAGATCGTCGACATGCCGGGCTTCGACTCCGGCATTGAGATGCACAACCGCGCCATCGACGACTACCTGCCGAAGAGCCATGCCTACATCATCACCTTCGAAGCCTCCGAGCCGCTGATCGCCGACAGCATCGTGCGCTTCCTGCAGGAGCTGAAGCTGCACGAAATGCCCGTCTACCTCGTCCTCACAAAAGCGAACAAGGTCACGGCGGAGCAGCTTGCCGCAGCCAAGGCGCAGATCCAAAGCGACGCAGCGAAGTATCTCGGCATAGCGGACGCCGCCCTCGTCACGACGACAGCGAAAGGCAAGAACGTCGACGTCACGGCGTTCCATGAAATCCTGCAAGAGATCGAAGCCGAGAGCGAGACGATCTTCGAGCGCACGACGCGCATGCGCATCAAGAAGGAAGCCGCACGCACAGAAGCGTACCTCGCCGCCTCCATCAAGAAAGCCGACCTCGCTCCCGACGAGCTTGCCGCCGAAGAAGAAGCCTGCCGCCGCCAGCTTGAGCGCTTGAAAAGCAGTTTGGAAAAGGAAAAATCCGCCTTCGTGCGCCAGATCGACGAGAGCGCCATGAACATCGGCGGCAGCGTCGAAGCCGCGCTTCAAGGCGCGTCGGGCGACTTGGAGCGCCTGATGATGAACGGCTCCAGCATCTCCGCCAAGGTCAACGCCCTCGTGCGCCAGGCGGCGCTCGCAGGTCTCAAGAGCGACTTCGAGCCGCGCCTGCACCGCTACCTGCAAAGAATCGCCGACGTCGTGCAGATCGACATAGCGGCGCAGATGCCGCAGCTGAGTCCCGAGCAGATGGGCATGGACGCCATGACGAAGGAAGTCCTCAAGAAGTCGCTGCCCCTGATCCTCTCCATCATCGGCGCTGTCGTCACCGGCCCGATCGGCGCCGTCATCGCCCTCGCCGCCGGCCTGCTCATCGAGCTGGGCTTCCTCAAAAAGCAGCAGAACGACCGCCTGCAGCTCGTGCGTCAAAAGCTCCAAGGCGAGATCATCCCCGAAGTCGTGACAAAGACCGAAGCCGCTATCCGCAGCGCCATCACGGCGCAGATGAAAGAGATCGACGCCATGATCGAAGCCGAAGCCGAGAGCCGCATCGCCGTGCAGGAAAAGGCGCTCGCCGACCTGCGGGAAGCCCGCGAAAAAGCCGCCGCCGAGCGCGAAGCGCGTCTCGCCGAGATGAAGGAAGACCTTGCAGCCGTACAGAGCATACAGGAGAGGTGAAGACCATGAGCGAAAAAATGCCAAGAGAGCAAATCGCCCTGCTCAAGAATGTCATCGAAGACTTGCAGGAGCGCGTGCAGACGGCATCCGAGAGCATCGATGCAATCGTGCAGGCGCTTGACAAGCAGCACGATGAAGCCGCACAACCCGACTTCGAGCGCCTGCGCTATGAGAGCGAAAAGCAAGCCTACGAAGGCCACCCGCCGCACGCAGCACGATGCCCGAGCTGTACTTTCTGCTGCTCGTCAGCGTGCTGACCGCCGACGACGCGACACAAGCCCAGTGGCGTCACCTCTACCGCACGGCGGCAGGCGCGGGCTATGAAGCCGATGTGCGCGACCTGCTGCCCGACGCTTACTCGCTGACAGACGCGAAACTCATCGAAGCCGTCGACAGCATTGAGCGCGATGCGCTTGTGAACGCTTTCGTACTGGATTGCATATTGCTCGCGCTGCTGCACGAGGGAGATGACTCTGCCATACTTGCGTATATCGCGGGGCTGTTTGCGCTGTTCGGAACAGAGCAGGCTGTTATTCGTGAAACGATACAGGCGGCGAAAATCATCCTGGCGCAGGATCGAGAAGCATATCTTGCTGCGATGACTGAGATGGAATATCTTGCTGCACGAGAAAGCTGCTGCTACTTATTCCACGCCGATGCAATGACGGTCACGAATGATTTAGCACAACCCGAAGCTGTTACCTCGCAACATTTAGTTATAGTCGGTGTGGAAGAAACCAATATCAAGCTGGATTTGGATACATGGCAGGCAGGAAAAATAACTTTCCGCGACTGCAGCTTTGAAAACAGTGAGATAACAAGTTCAGTGACAGAAGTTCATTTCACTGGCTGCACCTTCTATGAAAAAGGTGGCAATGCGGGAAATACAGAGCTATGGTTGCAAGAATCAAGTTCCTTTAAACAATGCACGTTCAAAAATATTGTTTATAGTAAAGGTGGATTATCCTTATACAATGCAGAAATTTCACATTGTATTTTCTTGGATTGTTCGGTTCGCTCTTGCAACCTAATTAACCTCAATGTCGGTACCATTACAGACTCAGAATTTATACGCTGCCATAACGACGATAACTTCTACCTATTCTGCATCTCGCAAACCTCCATCCTGCGATGCAGTTTCTCAGATTGTTATGGGCAGCCAACGGCACTTCTCAAACTATCCGATAGTACGATTACAAACTCGACATTTATGCGATGCCATTGCGATAACAATAAGTCCCCATTTAATTATGAATACATGGTATTCGTAAGAAACGCGTTCGTCAGGCAGTGTTGCTTCACAAATTGTAAAGCAAATTTTAACGGTAGCGGCGGCAGCATAATTTATGCTGAAGAAACTTCTGCAATCGAATATTGCTGCTTTAAGCAATGTGAAGCAAAATCGGGGTATAGTACTTCGAAGTGCATGATTTACATAAAAGAACCATCGACAGCAACCAACAACACCTTTACTGACTGCTCGTGTTGGAGACATATAGTTTAGAAGAACCTAACTCAAAACCATAAATCCTTATACCCACACAAAAAGGAGCCACCTCCATGCCCACCCTCACCCCAACCGACCCAATCGCCCTGCTCAAGAAAATCGTCGAGCCGACGCGCGATGAGCGCGTCTTGCCTGCACAGCTCAAGGAGCTTGAGCGCACGATCAAGGAGCGTCTGCCCGAAGCCTTGGAGAAGAACGCGCCGCCCGATTTCCCTGCGCTCTACTTCGACTTCTGCTATATCTACGACAAGTTCTACGACTTCCTGCTCTTTCGCCCGCTGATCGGCAAGACCGTCGTCGCGCTTGGCGGCGGGTTCAGCAGCGGCAAGTCGACCTTCCTCAACATGCTGCTCGGCGGCGCACGCCTCTTGCCGACCGCCGTCACGCCGACGACCTCCGTGCCCGCCTACGTCCTGCACGGCACGGACGAGCGGGCGCGCGCCGTCAACCTCTTCGGCGCGAGCGTCGCCATGCAGGTCGCGGACATCCGCACGCTCTCGCACGGCTTCGGCGAGGACGACGAGTCCGACGAACTGCCGCTCGGGCATCTGCTGCGCAGCGTCTTCGTCGAGACGCCGCGCCAGCCCTACGCGAGAATCGCCTTCCTCGACACGCCCGGCCACTCGAAGCCCGACAGTGCTGCCTACTCCGCACGCACCGACGCCGCCATCGCACGCAGCCAGCTGAACGCCAGCGACCACATCCTCTGGTGCATCCCCGCCGACGCCGGAGCCATCAGCACCGACGACGTGAACTTCCTCAAGAGCCTGTCGAAAGACATCCCGAAACTCATCATCATCACGAAGGCGGACAAAGCTCCCTCCGACGAAGACCTGCGCCGCATGGCGGACGGCGTGCGTGAGACGCTCGATCGGCACGGCATCCGCTACGCCGACGTGCTGACCTCTGCACGCGGCAAGCACGCCGCCTGCGACCGCGAAGCCATCGAGATCTATCTGACAAAACTCGACGAAGGCAAGCGCACGGCAGACTTCGCCTACCAGTTCAAGAAACTCTTCACCCAATGCAAAAACTACTACGACGAAACCATCCTCGAAGAAAAGCGCCGCCTCGCAGGTCTGAACCGCGCCCTCACCCACGTCGGCGACGTGCCCGAGGTCGAAGAAGGCCTCTCCGCCTTCGCCCGCGAGATGAAAGAAAACATCCGAGCGCTGACCGAAGCCAAAGAAGAGCTGAAGACCCTGCAGCTCGAATTCTTCACCGAGCTGAAAAGCGTCGCCGACGAAGTCCGGATCGCCCTGCCCGAGCCGAGCGAGATCGACCTCTTGGAAGACCGCCGCACGGACGCCGCCGCCGTCGTAAAGAGCGTCCTCAAGAAGCGCAGTCTCACCGTCGACAGCGGCCTCCTGCACGAAATGCAGCGCGAACTGCAAAACGTCCCCCTCGCCATCAACAAACACCCCGGCGGCACCGCCTATAAGGAAGAACTGCTCGCCCTGCTGCAGGAAGAGCTTGCCGCCGATTGACAAGGAGGCCCACATGTCCATCATCCAATTCAACGCCGTCAAAGCGCAGGAAAGGCGCATCGAATCGCTGCTCAACGCAGAATTCCCTGCCGTCATCCGCGCTCTTGAGCCGCACTCGCACGATGCGGCACTCACCGTGCAGGCACTGCAGGACGAGCTGCGCCGCCAGTGGCACGACTTCTCCTCCGCGGAGCGCAAGCTCAACATCGCCGTCATCGGCCGCGTCAAAGCGGGCAAATCCACCTTTTTGAACACGGTCATCTTCGACGGCCATCATGTGCTGCCGCAGGCATTCACGCCGAAGACGGCGAGTCTCACGAAGATCGAATACGCCGAGCAGAACGCGCTCGCCGTCGAGTTCTACACGCCCAAAGAATGGGCGAAGATGGAGCACGCCGCGCACTCGGGCGCGGCCACGGAAGACGCACGCATGGCGAGGGAGCTTGTCGAAGCCACGCGTCAGAGCGGCATCGCGGTGAACGACATCCTCGCGCAAGGCACGATCGAGCATACGTTCAGCTCCGACGAAGAGCTCGCCGCCGCACTCAACCAATACACAGGTGCAGACGGCAGCTGCACGCCCCTCGTCAAGTGCGTGACGCTCTATCAAAGCAACCCGAATCTCGCGGGCATCTCCATCGTCGACACGCCGGGCATGAACGATCCCGTCGTCTCGCGCACGCAGAGGACGCGCGAGTTCCTCGCCGACTGCGACGTGGTGTTCTTCTTGAGTCAGGCATCCCAATTCCTCGATGAAAACGACGTTGGCCTGCTCAAAAATCAGCTACCGCAAAAGGGCGTCGCACGTCTCATCCTTCTCGTGAGCCGCTTCGACGATGCTCTGATGGATGTCATCTATGACATGGACAGTCTCGCACAAGCGGTGCAGGATACGAAAGAACGGCTGCGCCGACAAGCGAAAAAAATCTTCCGCACAGAAGCGCAGCACCTTGCCGAAGCGGGCAATGCAAGATGCGCCGAGCTGTTCCAAAGCTGCACGCAGCCCCTCTTCCTCTCCTCTTTTCTGCACAATATGATCGGCAAAAGCCCTTCCGACTACACAGATGCCGAGCAGAAGCGTGCCGACGCTCTCGACGAGTACGGCGACTTCGCCGAGAATCTCGCGGAGATCGGCGACCTCGCGCCCATTCTCGACGAGCTTGCTGTCTGCATCGCCGAAAAAGATCAGACGCTGCTCAAAAAAGTCGAGGGGTTCGTCCCGCGTGCGAAAGAATCCCTGCAAAAGCTCATCGCGGATGAGAAAAAAGAAACGGCACGGCGCATCAGCGTCCTCGAAACGGGCGACGGCGCTTCCATCGAGCACGAGCGTCGTCAGATGGAGCAGAAGATCCACGAAACCCAAGCACGTCTGGAAGAACATTTTGGCACGATCACGAGCAAGATCGAGCAAGCGAAAATAGATGTTCTTCGCAAATTGCGCGAGGACAGCCGCACATACTCTTCCCTTTCCACCAAGACGGGCGTCGAGGTCGAAGAGCACGCACGCAAGGTGAGTGATTCCAAATGGTACAATCCCTTCTCATGGAGTTCTTCGCATACTGAGTATTACACCACGGAGCGCCGCTACTCCTATCTCGACGTCAA
>CAMURM010000062.1 GCA_947097535.1 uncultured Selenomonas sp. | reverse complement strand
GAACTGCCCTTGCGCCCAGCGCTTGCGCTGGCGCCACGACTGCATGAACGTCAGCGGCTTCTCATCGTAGACGATGGCATCGTGCGCCCATGTCGTCTTGATCCCTTCTGCCAGGGATTTCATCGTAAACTCCATGTCTTCCGTCAGACATGTCGCGCGCCAGCCGTAGCGTTCAAGGACGTCGGTCGTGATGCACATGCCCGTACCGCCGAGCACGGCGGAAAGGCCGATGTTTGTCTTCGCCAGATGGCTGATGTGGTCAATGACCCAGAAGGCGATGGCGAACGTGCCGGCGACCC
The DNA here is from genome assembly GCA_947097535.1 of uncultured Selenomonas sp. GTDB lineage: Bacteria > Bacillota > Negativicutes > Selenomonadales > Selenomonadaceae > Selenomonas. The sequence goes on along the minus strand of CAMURM010000062.1, from coordinate 7,427 downwards.
AGGTATCGTAAGGATTCTTGGCATCGAGATAGCCTTGGATGATGCGGTCGCCCTTGCACAGGCGGTTGTTCATCTCCATCAAGAAGCGTGGGTGTACGAGATTGTCCGCATCAAATACGACGACGGCATCGTACTTCTTCTCCATCTTGAAGAGGCGCTCGAACATCCATTCCATGGCGAAGCCCTTGCTCTTCTTCGTCGGATGCGTCCTCTCACAGACGATGCTGCCATAGCTGCGCGCGATTTCCGCCGTGTTGTCGCTGCAGTTGTCGGCGATAACAAAGACATCGTAGAGCGTCTTCGGATATTCCAGTGCCTGCAGATTCTGCAGAAGCTGGCCGATGACGGCGCTTTCATTATGCGCGGCAATGATGACGGCGAAGGTCTTTTTCGGCGTCAGGATCTTGTTTTCCTTCCGGCGCCACATGCCGCAAAAGCCGATGAAGAAATAGTACAACGTGAACAATAAGATGATGATCTGCAAAGGAACCATCACGATGTCAAACACGTAATTCATAAAAGTCTTTCCCCTTTATTCCATGACGAACGACGCCTTATTTCCGAAACAGCAGCGACAAGCTGAAATTGAAAAGGCCAAAGACAGAATATGTGCCGAAAATGGCAAAGAGTACGGCACTCAAGATAGCCTCGCGCCCGAGGAAAAGGATGGCGGCAAACAGCACGACAGCAAAGATTTTCGAGGCGGGAAAGATCTTTTCGCCCTTTCCCTTGAAATCGGGATAATGCACCTCACTGATCATGAGGTAGGCGATGACGATCATCACGAGCGGAAAGGCAGGTTCCAGTGACTCCGCAGGCATGCCGATGGAGCGGAAGAACCAGACGGCTGTTGCGACGAAGCAGCCGCCCGCCGGGATGGCAAGCCCCATGAAGAAGCCGTGCACGACGGAAACATTCACATTGAAGCGTGCCAGCCGCCAGGCGCCGCAAAGGGCGAACGCTATGGCGACTGCCCAGCCGAAGTAGCCGTAATCCTTGAGACAGTAGACGTACGCGAGAAAGGCAGGTGCGACGCCGAACGAAACGAGGTCGCACAAAGAGTCCATCTCCTTGCCGATTTCACTGCTCACGCCGAAGAAGCGCGCCGCCCGCCCATCCAAACCATCCGCTACGAGTGCGAGCAGGATAAACAGCGTACTCCATGTATAATTCGCATTATATGTGGAAAGGATCGAGCAAAAACCAAGCACAAGATTGGCTGATGTCAATATGTTGGGAATCAAGCTTTTATACATGTTTCACTGAGCCTCCCGATCACTGTCTCACCGCCGACGACCTTGTCGCCCTTTTTTACAAAAACCTCAACTTCTGCCGGAACGACGAGTTCCGTACACGAGCCGAAGCGAATCAGTCCGTAGAGTTCTCCCTTTTCCAACACATCGTCGAGCGTGACCCAGGAAACGATGCGCCGCGCGAGGATGCCGGCGATCTGCGTCACCGTCACGCGCAGGCGGGGATTTTCGATGCCGATCATATGGCGCTCATTCTCAAACCCCACCGAATCCTTATACGCGGGCTTGAAGCGTCCGCAGACATACTTCTGAATCTTGATTTCACCCTCGATCGGACTGCGGTTCACATGGACATCGAAGACGGAGAGAAAGATGACGACCTTCTTGCACGGCTGCTTCAGAAAATCATCATCGTCGAGCGAGACGACTTCCTGCACGGTACCGTCGGCAGGAGAAACGATCGCCAGCGGATCCGTCGGAATCTTTCTCTTGGGATTGCGGAAAAAGTAGGCGAAGTAAAAAGCCAGCACGACGAAGGGAATTGCGAGATAAGGATGCACTGCCAATCCAAGGATCGCCCCAAGGGCGAGGGCTCCAAGGATGAAAACATATCCCTCGCGAACAACCGGGAACACCAACATAGGCATTACCTCCTTACACATCGTATGCAACACAAGAATCTGCAGATGCTCATTTTCTCTGCAGATTCTGCATACTTTTTATCCTAATCCAGCACGGATAAGCGGACGGCACTGAATTATCTATCAAAGTAATTATAGACGAGAGCCTTTTCTTTGTCTACTCTTTTTGTACGCCATGACCTTGAAGACGAAGCGCGGCAGCGCCATGAGCCTGCCCGCCCGCTTGGGCTGCAAAGCGCCGCGGAAGAGCCATTCGAGCTTCGCCCTCTGCATCCAGCGCGGCGCGCGCTTCATGACGCCTGCCATGACGTCGAAGGTGCCGCCGACGCCCATGGAAACGGGGACGGCAAGCTCCGCGAGATGCGCCGCAAGCCACTTCTCCTGCTTGGGCACCCCGAGCGCAGCTAAGAGGATGTCAGGCGCAGCCTGTTGTATCTCATGCAGGATCTCCGGCTCATCTTCCTTAGAGAAAAAGCCGTTGCGTATGCCGACGATCTCTATGCCCGGATAGAGCTTCTCCGCCTTTTCCTTTGCCTTTTCCGCAACGCCGGGAGCGGCTCCGAAGAAGAAGATGCGATACCTCTTCTGCGGCGCTTCGCGCATGAGCTCCTGTGCGAGGTCGTATCCTGCGACGCGCTCCGGCATGAGATGCCCGAGATGGTGCGCCGCCCAAACCGTGCCCGCGCCGTCCGGCACGACGAGTGCCGCCCCGTTCAAGATTGTCTTGAGCTCGCGGTCATACGTCGCCCGCATGAGCATTTCGGCGTTTGCTGTGGCGACGAGCATCGGGGATTTTTCCTCGATGAACGTCTGAATCCTTCGGACCGCCTCACCCATCGTCAGGGAATCCACATGTATGCCTAAGATATCAACTCTGTTTTTCGACATCATGCAGCCTCCCCACTTGCATCGGTTGATCCCAAAAATGACGTGCCTGTTCGATATCACGCTGAATCTGCTCGACCAATGCCTCTACAGAAGAAAATTTTGTTTCGTCACGAAGTTTTCCGAGGAAATCCACACGGATCTTCTTGCCGTAAAGATTGCCGCTGAACTGCATGAGGTGGACTTCCAGCCGCCGCTCCACTTCCTCAAAGGTAGGATTCGAGCCGATGTTGGCGACACCCTGGTAAAGCATGTTCTCGAAGCGGACGCGAACGGCATAAACGCCGTTCGGCAGGAGTGCGTAGGCATCATCGAGGGCGATGTTTGCCGTCGGGAAGCCGAGCTTGCGTCCGCGCTGCTCGCCGTAAGCGACGACGCCGGTATAATCGAGCGGCCATTTCAGATATTCGTTGACGCGCGCCAAATCGCCCTCGGCGATCAGACTGCGGATCAAGGTGCTGCTCACCATCTTGCCGTCGCACAGCACGGATTCACCGATGCGTGATACGAAGCCGTATTCCTCCCCTCTTTGCTGCAGGAAGTCGGAATCTCCCTTTCCCTGGAAGCCGAACGTATAATTCGCACCGACGACGACATAGGCGGGCGCAAAATTCTCCTGCAGGAGCTTGAGGAAGCCCGTCGCTGAAATCGCAGCAAAATTCTTCGTGAAGGGAACATTCATGAGGATGTCCACGCCGAGCTTTTCGATGATTTCTTCTTTCGAGGCCAACGAGCGAATCCTTTTGGGAGCGCGCTCAGGAAAAATGACGGAGAGAGGATGCTCCTGGAACGTGAATGCCAGGCTGACGCCGTTGATGCCGGCAGCAAGCTCGCACGCCCGCTGCAATATGCTCTGATGGCCGATGTGGACGCCGTCGAAGGTGCCGAGGGCGATGACGATTCCGCGATAAGAATCGGTTAAATGTGTGATTTTTGAAAAATGCTGCATGGATCAATCTCCCTGTGATGTGCCCTCAATCGGCTTTTTCCCGAAATACCTTGACAGGATGCATCTCCCGCCTTGCCGCGTCGTAACGACCGATGCCGAGGAAGCGCCCCGCGCCATAGACGCGCAGGATGTCTTCTGCTGCCGTGAGGTCGATGCCGCCTGTCGAAAGGCCGTTGATGAAAGGCGCTATGCGATGCTCGGGCATGTCGAAGCGCGGCAGATGAGAAATCGCCTTTTCTGCGGGAACGAGCGCTTCTTCGCCGAGGCGGGCAATTTCCTCTAAGGAAAACGAATCGTGCAGACAGAAGCTGCCGACGCGCGTGCGCAGAAGGAAGCCCATCGCGGCGGGAATGCCCAAAGCCTCGCCGAAGTCACGGCAAAAGCTGCGCACATAGGTGCCCTTCGAGCATTCGAGGTCGAAGAGCAGATGTGCCTCACGCATTTCGATGAGATGCAGCGCCTGGATCGTCACCTGCCGAAGCGGCATTTCTACCGTCTGATTCTCGCGTGCAAGCTCGTAGGCGCGTTTTCCGTGCAGCTTGATTGCCGAATAGACAGGTGGACGCTGCATGATCGTGCCCGTGAATTTCTGCATTGCCGTCTGCAGGTCTTCCGTTGAAGGCAGACGGAAGTCCCGCTGACATGCCAGGAGCCTGCCGCTGTCATCGCCTGTATCCGTGGAAAAGCCGAGCAGCAGTTCCAGGCGATAAGCCTTATCGACGGAAGCGGTATACTCGACGAGCCTTGCGGCATTTCCGAGAGCTACGGGCAGGACGCCTGCAGCGCCGGGGTCGAGGGTTCCGGCGTGGCCTACGCGCTTCGTATGGAAGATCTTGCGCACCTGCGCTACGACATCGTGCGAGGACATGCCCGGCGGCTTCAATACATTGAGGAATCCCGCCGCCATCACTGTTCCATCGCGCCTGCAAGCGCATCCAGAATCGTCTTCTTCGCCTCGTCGAAGTCCATCTTGAGCGTGCAGCCTGCCGCCCTCTCGTGGCCGCCACCCGCAAAGGCCGCCGCCACCTTGCTCACATCCGTCCGCTTCGAGCGCATGCTGACGCGGAAGACGCGGTCTTCCTTCCATTTCAGGAGCACGGAGATGTCCGCGCCCTCGATGGCGCGCAGGGCATCGATGAGCCCTTCTGTAGAGTCGAGCGCTTCCGTGGCAGTGCGGTCGAGGAAGATGCCTGCGAGTCTGCCGTCATAGAAGAGTTCCGTCGTTTCGATCGCCTTCGCCATACCGACGACGCGCGCGAAAGGCTTCGCTTCGACGGCTTCCGAGATGAGCCCGGGCTCTGCGCCGCGCTCTAAGAGCTCGGCCGCCGCGCGCATGGTGAACGGCGTCGTATTGGGAAAGCGGAAGAATCCCGTATCCGTCGCCAGCCCTGTATAGACTGCCATGGCGATATCCTTCGTGATTTCTGCGTCCATCGCCTTCAAAAGCTCGTAGACGATTTCTGCCGTAGCGGCGCTGTCGGGATCGAGATAGACCGCCGGACAGGCGAGCGCGTTCGTAACATGGTGGTCGATGTTGAGGATCTGGGCGGGCGAAAATGCCTCCGTCACCTTGCCCACGCGTTCGCTGCTCGTGTCGAGGATGACGAGCAGATCGACAGGCTCCTTCTCGCCGTCTGCGGGAGGCTGCGGTTTTTCGATGATGTCACCGGCACGGAGAAAAGCGAAATTGCTCGGAATATCATCGTCGATGACGACGCGCACCCTCTTGCCGAGGTCGCGCAAATAGTGCATGACGCCGAGGGAGGAGCCGATGGCATCTCCGTCGGGATTGACATGCGCCGTGATGACGATGTTCTGCGCCGCCTTGAGCAGCGCGCCTGCCTCTTGCAATGAAATTCGCATATATGCCTCACTCTTCTGCCTTGTCGGTCGCATTCAAACTCATCAGAAGCTCCTGAATATGTGAGCTGTAGGCAAGGGAATTGTCGAGTGCGAAGGAAATCTCCGGCGTAAAGCGCAGGCGTATGCGCTTGCCGATTTCTCGCCGAATGAAGCCCAAAGAGCTCTGCAGTCCCTCAAGCGTATCTTTCAGCGCGTCGTCCTTTCCCATGATGCTCACGAAGATCTTGGCTTCCCGAAGATCGCCCGTCATTTCCACCTTCGTTACGGTGACGAAGCCGATGCGCGGGTCTTTCAGCTCTTGCAGGATGATCTGGCTGATTTCCTGCTTCATCAGTTCCTGTACTTTTTCTATGCGAAGCTGACCCAATTCCTCTCACATCCTTCAAGCATTGCCGCCCTCGGGCGCGTCCTTCTTCATCTGCTCCTGCTGGTCACGCTTCCTGGCAGCTTCCTTGTTCGCTTCCGTGATAGAGGTTTCGATCTCTTCCATCGTATACGCCTCGATGATGTCGCCCTCCTGGAAATCGCGGTAATCCTTGATCGTGATGCCGCATTCATAGCCGGCAGCGACTTCCTTCACATCGTCCTTGAAGCGGCGCAGGGAATCGAGCTCGCCGTCAAACGCCACGATATTGTCGCGGATGATGCGGATCTTCGAAGCGTTCGTGATCTTGCCTTCAAGGACGTAGGAACCTGCGACGAGCGCCTTCGAGAACTTCATGACCTGACGTATCTCGACCTTGCCCTGCACGACTTCCTTGTACTTCGGTGCCAACATGCCGGACATGGCATCCTTGACGTCGTTGAGCGCATCGTAGATCACGCGGTAGGTGCGGATGTCGATGCTCTCGGCATCGGCGACACGGCGGGCGTTAGCATCGGGGCGCACGTTGAAAGCGATGATGAGCGCGTTGGAAGCCGTTGCGAGCATGACGTCGGACTCGTTGACGGCGCCGACGCCGGAGTGGACGATGTTGACGCGCACCTCGTCGTTCTTGTTGAGCGAGAGCAGCGAGTTCGCCAGCGCTTCCACGGAGCCCTGCACGTCCGCCTTGATGACAATGTTGAGATCCTTGATGTTGCCGTCCTGAATCTGCTGGAAGAGATCGTCGAGGGAGACCTTCTTGCTACGGATGAGCTCCGTGCGCTTCTTTTCAATGCGCTTGGCTGCAATGGAGCGCGCGAGCTTTTCTTCGAGCGCTGCAAGCACGTCACCCGCTTCCGGCACATCGGAGAGACCGAGCACCTCGACGGGAACGGACGGCCCCGCCTTCTTCACATTTTCGCCGCGATCGTTGATCATGGCGCGCACCTTGCCGAAGGTCGTGCCCGCGATGATGGAGTCGCCGATGCGCAGCGTGCCGTTCTGCACGAGGACGGTCGCGACGGGACCGCGGCCCTTGTCGAGCTGCGCTTCGATGATGACACCGCGCGCCTCGCGGTTCGGGTTTGCCTTGAGCTCCTTGACCTCGGCGACGAGGAGAACCATTTCAAGCAGGTCGTTCAAGCCCTGCTTCTGCTTCGCGGAAACCGGCACCATGATCGTATCGCCGCCCCAATCCTCAGGGATGAGCTCGTGCTCGGAAAGCTCCTGCTTCACATGCTCAGGATTCGCGCCGGGCTTGTCGATCTTGTTAATGGCGACGATGATGGGCACGCCTGCCGACTTGGCATGATTGATCGCCTCGACGGTCTGCGGCATGACGCCGTCGTCCGCCGCGACGACGAGGATGGCGATATCGGTGACCTGCGCTCCACGCGCGCGCATGGCGGTGAAAGCCTCGTGACCCGGCGTGTCGAGGAAGACGATCTTCTTGCCCTGACACATGACCTGAT
>CAMURM010000061.1 GCA_947097535.1 uncultured Selenomonas sp. | reverse complement strand
TCGAGCGCCGTCGCCGTCGGCTGGTCGGGCTACGTCGTCGGCCTCTTCGCCTCGGCGGGGCTCATATTGCCGCATGAGCTCGTCGTCTCGCCGGCGGACGGCGGCATCTTCAACCTGCCCGCCGTGCTCATCACGCTTTTCCTTTCGTTCCTTCTCGTGCGCGGCACGAAGGAAAGCGTCAAGCTCAACCGCATCCTCGTCTTCGTCAAGCTCGGCGCCATCTTCCTCTTCCTCGTGCTCGCCGCGTCGCACGTTGATGCGACGAACTGGGAGCCTTTCCTGCCCTTCGGCTACAGCGGCGTCGTCTCGGGCGCGGCGATCGTCTTCTTCGCCTACATCGGCTTCGACGCCGTCGCCACGACGGCAGAGGAGTGCCGCAACGCCGCGCGCGATCTGCCCATCGGCATCATCGGTTCGCTCTTCATCTGCACGCTGCTCTACGCCGTCGTCGCCGCCGTCCTCACCGGCATCGTGCCCTACGGCATGCTCGACACGGCGGAGCCCGTCGCCTTCGCGCTTCGCCACATCGGCTACAACGTCGGCTCCGCCATCGTCGCCGTCGGCGCCATCTGCGGCATCACGACCGTGCTCTTAGTCATCCTCTACGGCCAGTCGCGCATCTTCTTCGCCATGAGCCGCGACGGCATGGTGCCCGCGAACGTCTGCAAGATACACCGCCGCTTCCACACGCCGTACCGCGTGACGATCCTCGGCGCCGTCTTCGTCTCCGTCATCGCGGGCTTCTTCCCCATCGGCATGATCGCCGAGATGGCGAACATCGGCACGCTCTCCGCCTTCCTCATCGCCTCGATCGGCGTCCTCGTGCTCAGAAAGACGGAGCCGGACTTAAAGCGCAACTTCAAATGCCCCGCCGTCTGGCTCATCGCGCCGCTCGCCGTCCTCTCGTGCGGCTACCTCATGGCGAATCTGCCGCTCGCGACATGGCATCGCTTCGGCTTCTGGCTCCTCTTCGGCCTCTGCGTCTACTTCGGCTACAGCCGCGCCCACAGCGTCATCGGCCGCCGCGCCGCAGAGGAAGCCGCAAGGGCGGAGAAGCGGTAGCAGGCTCTTGACCATCTGTCAAAAATCGACTAAAATACATCTAAAGGAACCACTGATAAATTCAGCCACCCATCTTCACGCATCTGCGCTGTCCTCTCGTCGTCGACAAATCCTCGACGTAGCACCGCTACGCCTCTGGTTTGTCTCCTCGATAGAACCAGCGCATCTGCGCAAATCTGGGCGACTTCATTTTATCAGTGTTTCCTTAAGAAGCGATGCCTCTCAGCTGTAGGTGACTTCGTCAGCAGGCTGGGTTTGAAGGGCGTCGCTTTTCCTTTGACGGCAATAGCAGACAACAAGGCGGTGCAACATGACGATCATCGACAAAGCGGCGCTTCATATCCTCGACGCGGCGGCGGAGGCGTCGCTTCTTTCGGCGGCGGAGCTGCCGCTCGCGGGAGAAGTCGGCGAGTATCTCGCCGCGCATATCGAGCGCAGCCGCAAAAGCCCCGACAAGAAGGCGGGGACGTTTTACGAGGACAGCGAGTGCAAAAAGGAAATCGCCGCGTATCTGGCGGGCGAGAAGGATTTCCTCGCGTTTTCGCGTGCGCTTGCCGAGAGCTTTCTGCACGCCTTTTCGCACGCGGCGGAGGCAGCGAACATGCTTCTCTTCGTGCTCGATGTGAAAGAGGACGAGCGGCGCGAGCTCGTCCTCTTCCTGTGCCGCAGTCATGCGGGCTTTTCGCCTGCCGTCGTCGATACGGCGGGCGGACTGTCGGCGGAGCTCAATGCGGAGAGAGCGCTCCTGCCGAGCGCTTCGGCGACGATGGACGAGTTCGCCTTCGTCGATCTTTCGACGCTCGCCGTCCATGTGCGCGCCAGGCGCTACACGATCGACGGCAATGCGATCTTCGTCCTGCCCGAGCTCGTCTTGGAGTGCGGCCAGGCGCCGTCGGCGCGCGAGGCGCTCAAAAAGGCGAGCGACACGGCGAAGAAGGTTGCAGAAGCCTACGGCGGCGATGCCGTGGAGACAGCGGCGGCCGTCAAGTCCTTCGTCGCGGGCGAGCTTGCCGAAAAGGACGCGGTGAATCCTTTCGAGGCGGGGCGCGAGGTGTTCAAGGGGAATCCCGCCATGCAGGCGGAATACGAGAAGGCGATCGAGGAAGCCGGCTTCGCGGCGCCCGTGGAAATGGACAGGGAGTCGATCCTCAAGAAGATGAAGAGCCACAAGCTCAAGACGGACACGGGCATTGAGCTGACGATTCCGACGGACTACTTCGACAACACGGAGTTCGTCGAGTTCCGCCGCGGCGAGGACGGGACGATCTCGATCACGCTGAAGCAGATACAGAATATCGTCAATCGCGGCTGAAAGAGGCTGCGCAGCGGAGGGGCTGTCGCGCATACATCATATCCAGTCACGCGTTCTCGCCGGGCGGTGCCGACGCGAGCGTCTCGCGCGCCGCGCTTGCCAGCGCTTCGAGCTCGCCCTCTTCGGTCAGCACGTAGAGCATGTCGCCCGCCTTGAGCTGCAGGCTGCCGCGCGGCAGCAGCTCCTCGCTGCCGCGGTGCACATTCATGACGTGACTGTGCGCGCCCCAGTCGATCTCAGAGATACGCCTGCGATCCATGGCGCTTCTCGCCGCGACAGAGAGCTCCGCCATGACGCGGCGGCGCCCTGCACCTTGCGCCCCGTTCTGGCGCGAGCGCTCGTAGAGCTCGTCGTAGATCGGTCTGCCCCCCGTGAGGTCGTTGACGAGCGCGGCGGCGGCGGCGACGCAGACGACGGCGAGCAGGTGCTCGAAGGAGCCCGTGATCTCCATGATGAGGATGCTCGCCGTCAGCGGCGCCTTGATGCTGCCCGCGAAGAAGCCTGCCATGCCGAAGACGACGAAGGTCGGCGCGAGCGCCGCCGGCAGGACGCCGAGGAGTGTCGCCGCCGCCGCGAAGAGGGCGCCCGAGAGCGCGCCGAGGACGAGCACGGGCAGGAAGATGCCGCCGGGCACACCCGAGCCGTAGCAGAAGACGGTGAAGAGGAACTTGCCGACGAAGACGGCGAGAAGCGCACCGAGGAAGAGCGGCTGCTCGACGAGGCGGTTGACGAGGAAGTTGCCGCCCGAGAGGATGTCGGGCAGGAAGAAGCCGAGGACGCCCGCCGTGAGGAAGGGAAGCGCCGTGCGCAGCCAGAGCTGCGGCACGAGATGCGCCCATGTGTCAAGCGAGAGGACGAGCACGCGGTTGAAGAGCCTGCCGCACGCGCCCGAGAAGGCGCCGAGCAGAAAGAGCAGGATGTAGGCATCGCCGAGCGGCACGGGCAGGACAGCGCCGACCGCGAACATCGGACCGACGCCGAAGATTTCCTGCGTCACGAAGCCCGCGGCGATCGCCGCGCCGAGGACGCCCATGAGCATCTGCGGCGAGAAATTTTTCGCGAGCTCTTCAAACGAAAAGACGAGGCTCGCCAAAGGCGCGTTGAAGATGGCGGCGAAGCCGGCGCCCGCGCCCGCCGTCAAGAGGAAGCGCTCCTCGGCGCGCGAGCGGCCCGCGACGCGGCTCACGCCCGCGCCCACAGCCGCGCCGATCTCCACGCTCGGGCCGCCGCGCCCGAGCGAGAGCCCCGCGCCGATCGCGAGCACGACGCCGACGAACTTGCCGAAGAGCACGCGCGCCCAGCGCAGCCGGCTTTCGCCGCGCAGGACGCCCTTGAGGTCGGGGATGCCGCCGCCGCCGACCATAGCATCGAGCTTCATGAGACGCCAGACGACGAAAGAGAGCGCGAGGAGCAAGCCAAAGTAGGCTGCCGTCCAGAGAGGCGGCGCCCCGCGCAGGATGTCGCAGACGGCGGGACGCAGGACGTCGGCGCTTTCCAACAGCCAGTGATAGAGCGCGATGATGGCGCCCACGAGGAAGCCGATCAAAAGCCCGTCGGCGAAGAGCCGCAGGCGAAAGTACGCAGGCTTTTTCACATAGAGCAGGGCGCGCTCGATATTCTCCGGCATCGTAACCTCCATCTCCTCAGACACAAAAAGCCGCGCAGCCTCAAGGATGCGCGGCTTTTCTCTTTATCACGCCAGCCCGAACGCGAACACCGTCTGCGCCCGCCACGTCTTGCCCGAGCGCAGGATGGGCTGCGGGAAGTTCGCGTGGTGCACCGCGTCGGGATAGACCTGCGCTTCGAGCGTGAAGCCCGCGCGCGGGGCGAACGCCGCGCCCGCCTTGCCCGTGAGCACGCCGTCGAGGTGGTTGCCCGAGTAGAACTGCACGCCGGGCTGCGTCGTGTAGGCGCGCATGTGGATGCCCGTCTTTTCCGCATAGGCGTGCGCGAGCTTGTGGAGCTTCGCGTAGTCGACGGGGCACGATGCGTCCTCGCCGAGCCCGAGCTCCTTTGCCTCGTCGGCTGCCGGCGCCTTGTCGAGCACGAAGTTGTGGTCGTAGCCGCCCGCCCAGCGCATTTGGCTGAACGGCGCGTCGATGCGCGCACCGATCTCCTGCATCTCGCGAAAATCGAGCGGCGTCCCGTCGACGAGCAGGATGCGCCCGTCGGGGATCAGCTCGTTGTCCGTCGGCGTGTACTTCTCGGCGAAGATGCGGATCTTCTGGTCGAGCACCGAGCCCGAGCTGAAGCCTTCGAGGTTGAAATACGTGTGGTGGGACGGGTTGCAGATCGTATCGCCGTTCGCCTCCGCCTCGTAGGAAATGATGAACTCGTTCTTTTCCGACAGGGCATACGTCACGGCGAGCTTCAGATCGCCGGGGTAGCCGCCCTCGCCTTCCGGACTCATGTAGCGCAAAGTGAGAGCGCCCGCCTCTTCCTCCGCCGCCCAGACCTTCTTGTCGTAGCCGCCCAAAGAGCCGCCGTGCAGGTGGTTGCGTCCCTCGTTGCACTCCAGGACGTACTTCTTATCGTCGATGGGCAAGTCGCCAAAGGCAATGCGCCCCACCGAGCGCCCGACGATCGCACCGAAATACTTATCGTCCGCCTCGTAGCCCTTGAGGTCGTCGTAGCCGAGCGCCACGTCGATGCTCTTGCCTTCCCTGTCGGGCACGATCAGAGACCGCACGCGCGCGCCGTAATCCATGACAGAGAGACTCATGCCGCGGCTGTTCTCCAATGTGTAAAGTGTGATGAACCTGCCGTTCTTGAGCTCGCCGAATGCTTCCTTCGTTATCTTCGCCATCTGCCACACCTGTCCCTCAGAAACCCAGGGGACGCTGCTTCCGACGGAACCTGCCCGAAGCCGCTTCCCCGCAAACACTCTTGTGCAAAAGCGCAGGCTCGTGCGCTTCGCACTCACTCCTCTGCTTCTTTCTCTATGAGTGCCGCAAAATCCTCCTTCGGCATGGGTTTTGCAAAATAATATCCCTGAATCTTGTCGCAGCCGATGCTCGCGAGGAAGTCGATCTGCGCCTTCGTCTCCACGCCTTCGACGACGACGCTCATGCCGAGGTCGTGCGCCATCTCGACGACGCGCCGCAGGATCAGCGGCGCCCGCTGCGAATCCTCCAAGTCCTGCACGAAGTTCATGTCGATCTTCAGAATGTCGACCGCCAGATTCTTCAGCATGTTGAGCGAGCTGTAGCCGCTGCCAAAGTCATCCATGAGGATCTTGAGCCCGAGTGCCTGCAGCTTCTTCAGGACGCTCAGGAGCTGCAGCGGGTTGTCCGTATAGGCGGACTCCGTGATTTCCAGCCGCAGGAGCGAAGGATCGAGGTCGTACTTTTTCAATAGCCCGACGATCGTATCGCAGAAATCACTGTCGTAGAAATTCAGCCGTGAGACATTGACCGAGACCGGCACGACGGGAAGATGCGCGCGCACGCGCTCGGCGAGCAGGCGGCAGACCTCCTCCCAGGCGAAGCGGTCGAGCCGCACGACGAAGCCGTTGCGCTCGAAGAGCGGCACGAAGCGCACGGGCGGAATGACGCCCGCCGTCGGATGGCGCCAGCGCACGAGCGCCTCGGCGCTGACGGCGCGCCCCTCGTGGATGCTGTAGATCGGCTGGTAATGCACGCAGAACTGCCCTTCGGAAAGCGCGAGCTCCATCTCCCTGAGCAGCATTTGCTCTTCGAGCAGCACCTCGCGCATTTTTTCATCGTAGTAAGCGTAGCGTTTCTTGTAGAGCCCCTTGACCGTATTGAGCGCCATGTGTGCGCGGTCGCACATCTGGTTAATGGGCACGAGCACGTCGTCGACCGCGTAGATGCCCGCGTAAAAGAGGATGTTGTTCTTGATGCCGAGGGAAAAGATCGCGTTGTCGATGCCCTCGAGCAGGATGTCGATGTCGAGCATGGCCTCGGGCATGCAGATGGCGAAGTGATCCGCCTCCATATGACCGGCGACGCCGATGCCCTCCGTGATCGTCTTGAAGTAGGTGCCCGCCGTCTTGAGGATCAGATTGCCCGTCTCGATATGGAAGAGGTCGTTGATGATCTTGAAGCAGTTGATGTCGAAATAGAGGATGTTGTAGCGCATGGCGCGGTTCTGCTGCAGGAGCTCGACCGTCTTTTCATAAAACGTCTCGCGGTTGTAGACCCCCGTCAAAGCGTCGATCTCGATGTAGTGGCGCAGCTCGAGGATCTGCCGCTCGCGCGCCGCCTCTTCGAGCTTGCGCCATTCGTTCTCCATGCGCGCCATGACGTTTTTCACGCGGCAGCGCACGATCGTCGGATTGTACGGCTTCGTGATGAAGTCCGCCGCGCCCATCTCCATCGCGCGCACCTCGACGGCACGCTCGTTGCGCGCCGTCGTGACGATGACGGGGATCGCGGCTGTGCGCTCGTCGCGCTTCAAGGCGGCGAGCAGGTCGAAGCTGTCCATGCCCGGCATTATGAGATCGAGCAGGATGATGTCGACGCTCCTCTCGGCGAGCAGCGCCAGCACCTCGCTGCCGTTCGTCGCTTCCAGAAGCTCGTACTCCGCCTTGAAAAACTGCGCGAGAATGGCACGATGCATTTCCACATCGTCCACAATCAGCATCACAGGCTTCTTTTCCATGAAAATCCCTTTCTTATAAAAACCAGCGTTTCTAAAAATCACTTCGCTATGTAGTTTATCACAAAAAGCTTATAAGTAAAAGGTCTTATTTTTTCATCAAAGAAAGCGATCCTGCTTCTAAAGCAAATCGAGTTTCTCAAACCTCACGGCGAGAAGACGACCGTGACCATCTCGCCGGGGTCGATGACGCTGTAGGCGGGCGCACTCTGGTAGCTCGCCCTGCCCGAGCCTTCGGCTTCGAGCGTCACGCCGATCTCGGCGAGCTTTTCCGCCGCCTCGCGGATCGTCATTCCTTCGAGGTCGGGCATGACGACCTTGCCGCTCGGCACGACGGCGGGCAGGCGCGGCGCTCTTTTCGGCGGCTCTTCCTGCTGTGCACGCTTTTCATCCATCTCGAGGAAGGGATCGCTCGACGGCTCGATGTGCATGTAGCGGAAGATCTGCGAAAAAATGGCGCTTGCAACGGGCGCGGCAATCTGACCGCCGTAGAAGTTGCCGCCCGCCGGATCATCGAGGATGACGAGCACGACGACTTTGGGATCATCGACGGGTGCGAAGCCGCAGAACGACGCGATATAGTGGCCGTCCATGTAGCCCGCGCCGTTCGGACGAATCTTCTGCGCCGTACCCGTCTTGCCGCCGATGCGGTAGCCCTTGACCTGCGCCTTCTGACCGCCGCCCGACGCGACGACCTGCTCCAAAAGCCCGACGAGCGTCTTCGTCGTCGCCGACTGCAGCACGCGGCGCACCTC
>CAMURM010000060.1 GCA_947097535.1 uncultured Selenomonas sp. | reverse complement strand
GAACCATCGTGTTCAGTCCGGAAAATGTCGATCGCATTCTTTCACCCTTTTCCTTTCGGAAGCGTCGTCGTTCTCCGGAGCATCGCTTCCTTCCTATATTCCGTCAGACGCTCGCGTCGAACATCTTCGTATCCGCGTTCATCTGCTTCTTTCCTTCTCCCGTATCCTTCGCCGGTTTGTACGTCGCTTCTGCCGGCGTCCCCGCCATCACATTGATGTTGAAGAGGATGAACTGCATGTGGCGGTCGAGCAGGGCACTGTTCATGGCGACGGCTTCCTGCGTCTCGCGCATGAGGCTTTCCACGTCCTTCAGTAGGCGTCTCGCAACGGCGCGCTCTTCCGAGGCAGCCGTGCGCGAGAGGAGCTCTGTCATGTCGCGTGTCGCCGTTCCCTTGAGGAGCAGCGCCTGCCGCTTCTCGATGTGGCGCAGCTCGATGAGCAGCACCTCGATCGCCTTCGTCTCCTTGCCCATCGCCGCGCTCGAACCTTCGCAAAGTCCCCGGCGCTGGCGTTCCACCGCTTCGAGCAGGCGGCGGCAGATGTCGATCTGCTGCTTGAGCAGCTTGATGATCTCACCCATAGCGTCTCACGCCTTGAAGTCGAAGCGCCGCGTGCGCGTCACGCTCTCCTTGCCGCCCGCTCCGTAGGACGTGCCGGCCGTCGTGCCGCCGATGCGGTTGAGGTTCGCCGTCACCGCCGCGAGCGCGCTCTCGGCGAGCAAGGTGTTGTTCTCACCCACGCGCTCGACCTCCTTCATGCGGCGGTCGAGCTCCTCATGCAGCATCTCAAGCTCGCGCGCGAGAGGCTTGTCCGGACAGAGCGCACAGAGGTCGCGCAGCTTCATCGTCGGCTCGATCGCCTTCTCCCTGTCCGCGAGCGCTTGCAGCGCAACTTTGCGCCGCGCCTCAAGCTGCTCAATGCGTGACGCGAATCCTTCTTCTGTCTTCACGACGCGCTCAAGCGCCTTGAGATCCATCGCGGCGAGAGCCTTGTGCTTCGCCTCGCTGATCTTCAAGAGCTCTCCGTAGCACGAAGAGAGCGCGCGCATGATCTCCTTCATCTCACGCCACATATCCATCCCCCTCGCGGCAAGAGCGCCTTTTCTCAGATGCGCTGATCGAGCATCTTTGCTGCTATATCGCCCGCCGCAACATGATAGCCGCCCGCAGCGATCTGCTGCGCATAAAAGTCAACCTTGTCCTCTCGGATCTTATCGTTGTCCGCCTTCAAGCGGTTGAGTATCTCACCGAACGTCCTGCCTTCCTCGGAAAGCACGACGGCGTCCTTGCGAGGAGCTTCCGGCTGGTGTCTTTCCTGCGCCTGCACGGCAGAAAAAGCATCGTTCGCCGCGTAGACACTATAAAGAGCCTGTACACGTCCCTGCACCTGTATGGACATCGCAACCTCACCACCTTTCTTTGTTGTAGGCGGGAAAGAGCCTCCACACTCTTATGCCCGTCTTTCATGAGTAGTATCGGAAAAAGATTCTTCCATCTTAAGCTTCGCACGATGAGAAGTTTCTGCGAGAGAAACCGTCGCAGGACGCACTCTGTCAGTGCCCTGCGCATGAAGCGGTACGAGTCGCCCGCGTTTAGCCGAGACGGTCTGCCCCCGCCTTGAAGTCGCGCATGCAGCCCGCGCAGTAGCGGCCGCGCGTAATGAGCGTGCCGCAGCTCTCGCACGGATAGCTGATCTCGACATCCGCCTGCAGGAGCCGCGACTCATGGATCATGCGCAGGATCACTTGCGGCGCCGTCCCCGTCCCCTCGCTGATCTTGTCGAGCGTCGCCGCCTCCGGGTGCGTATTCACATAGCGAATGATGCGCTCCTCTTCCTCGCGCTGCTTATCAAAACAGTCGGGGCAAAGCTTCTGCTTCGGCTGCGCGATAAAAAGCTTGCCGCACGCGGGGCAATTTTTCAAATTTCCGTTCATCCGGTTCCTCTCCCTGCAACTCTGCGCGCACTTCTGTCCGCTTCGTGAAAGTGCGCCGTTTTTATCGAAGATGTCACGACGGGTACAGAAATCACAGATAAACGCAGTCTCCCATCTTCACACATCCGGGCGACTTCCTTTTATCCGATCTGCCTGCATCTATTTGACATTCAATCAGTCTATCGGCGGGAAAGCCCTGATTCCTAAGCGAAATCCGCCAGCTTTTTCAAAAAGCACGAGGAAATCTCCGCCAGCGGGAATGAAGCTCTTTCATGCTTATAAAAACAGGAAATTTTGATAATTTTAGGAAACGCTGATAAAATGAAGTTGCCCAGATTTGCGCAGATGCGCTGTATCTATCGAGGAGACACCCCGCAGGCGTAGCGGTGCTACGTCGAGGAGTTGTCGACGACGAGAGGACAGCGCAGATGCGTGAAGATGGGCGGCTGAATTTATCAGTGGTTCCTTTAGTGCTCCCCATAGAAAAGGCTGTGCACGCATCAAAGCGACGCATGCACAGCCTCATTATTCATAGTTCACGAAAAACGCTCAAGCCATTCCTTTTCCTTGAAACCGACGAGAACGAAGTCGTCGGCGATGAAGAGCGGCCGCTTGACGAGCATGCCGTCGGACGCGAGAAGCTCGTACTGCTCCTCCTCTGTCATCGTCGGCAGCTTATCTTTGAGCTGCAGCTCCTTGTACTTCATGCCGCTCGTGTTGAAGAAGCGCTTGAGCGGCAGGCCGCTCTTTGCGTGCCAGGCGCGAAGCTCAGCCGCCGTCGGCCTATCCTCCTTGATGTCACGCTCCTCGATCGCCGCCGCACGCTCTTCGAGCCAGCGATGCGCCTTCTGACACGTGCTGCAACGCGGGTACCATACGAAAAGGCTCTTCCTCATGCACTCACTCCTTCCTCTCTCGGCGCGCCGGGCGCCGCTCTCATGACGAAGCCGCTCACTTCACAATCTCGCCGTGCCAATCCGTGATGCCACCGAAGTCGACGATGTTCGTATAACCCATGGCGGCGAGCTTCGTCGCCGCATCGTGACTGCGCCTGCCGCTGCGGCAGTAGACGAGAATCATCTGATCCTTGTCGGGCAGGATCGCCGGCGGCTGCGCCGCGATCGTCTCATTCGGCAGGTTGATCGCCTTGGGGATATGCCCGTCGGCATACTCCGCCGGCGTGCGCACGTCGAGCACGATGTAGCCCGACGCCGTCGCCATGAGCTTTTGCGCCGCCTCCGCCGAGATGCGCCGCACAGCTCCCTGCTCTGCCTCCACCGTACGATTCGCGCAGCACGGCGGCAAATCCTTCGCCTCTCCCATACTCTTTCCTCCATCCGCCGCCGCAGCCCCACCGCCGCAGCCACCTGCAAAAAGCGACAGCAGCGCCGCCATCGCCAGGATCATAAGTCTCTTCATCGCATCCGCCTCCACGCAAGGGAATCATTTTTCATAGGCTTGGAAAAATAATCTTTATAAAGCGAGAATACTTATCCAGCTTGTAAAGCATTATACCACTTCATGGGCAGCGATGGCAAATGTTGATTGCGTTATAACACATCGACGAATACGTTGTCGTTTTATCATCTTTTTTGCTATACTGCCCTCAGAATCATATATCTATATTTTTGCAAGAACGGATGCTTCTTATGGCACAGATACGCCCCCTGCACCCCACGGTTCCCATCACAGCCTTCAACCGAGGGCAAGCAGGAAAGATTTTTTCAAACGTCAAGCAATCCGGCATGACAGTCGTCATGAAAAACGTAGCATCGCTACGCCTCCGGTTTACACTGAAACCCCAAAAGGTCAAGCCGAAGGGCGCAGGCTGATTGGCTCTTTCATGGCAAATGAGCCGCATTCCTCACTCATACACATGAAGAATATTGAAGTTGCAGTCGCAGGCCGCAGGGATGCGGCCTGCTTCTTTTACGATGCGGATGATGCGGTCTTCCGTCAGCGCACGCGGGCTTTTCGCGCCTGCGTCGTGCAGGATCGTCTCCTTGTGCACCGTGCCGTCGATGTCGTTTGCGCCAAAGCCGAGCGCGACCTGCGCTACAGGGACGGTCAGCATGACCCAGTACGCCTTGATGTTCGTGAAGTTGTCGAGCATAAGACGCGAGATCGCCATCGTGCGCAAATCGTCCCACATGGAGGTCTGGGCGATGCCGCTCTCTGCAGCGAGCGCCGTGTTCTTCGGCAAAAAAGGGAAGCAGATGAACGTCTGGAAGCCGCCCGTCTCATCCTGCAAAGAGCGCAGCGCGAGCAGGTGATCGACGCGCTCGGCGAGCGTTTCGATATGACCGTAGAGCATCGAAGCGTTCGACTTGATGCCGAGCTCGTGCGCAGTGCGCGCGGCGTCGAGCCACTCCTTCGCCGTCGCCTTCTTCGGACAGAGCTCGCCGCGAATGCGGTCGGAGAGGATCTCCGCGCCGCCGCCCGCGATCGCGCTGAGCCCCGCCGCCTGGAGCTTCTCTAGCACCTCGCGCACGGAAAGCCCCGAGATCTTGGCAAAATGCGTGATCTCGACGCCCGTGAAGCCCTTGAGGTAAAGCGCAGGGAAGCGCTCATGAAGCGCCCGCAGCCTTTCCAGATAATCGTCGAACGTCCACGCGGGATGCAGCCCCGAGACGACATGCAGCCCCGCGAGGTGCGGATCCTTCATCGCCTCCTCGACGACGGCGATGGCGTCGGCTGCCGTCATCTCGTAGGCGCCCTTGTCCTCGGTATCGCGCCCGAAGGCGCAGAACTTGCAGTGTGCGCGGCAGATATTCGTAAGGTTCACATGACAGTTCACATTGTAATAGACGATATCGCCGCACTTCTCGCGCCGCACATGGTCGG
Organism: uncultured Selenomonas sp.; assembly: GCA_947097535.1. Classification (GTDB taxonomy): domain Bacteria; phylum Bacillota; class Negativicutes; order Selenomonadales; family Selenomonadaceae; genus Selenomonas. Next base: position 2,987 of record CAMURM010000060.1, on the reverse strand, counting down.
CGAGCGCGCCGAGCCAGGCGATGTCCTTGCAGTCGAAAAGGCGCAGCCCGTCCTCGCGCGTGAGCCGCTCTTTCGCCAGCACCTTTGCTTCAATTTCTTCGTATCCGTTGGAAGCGAGCAAAACTTTCACTTCTTTCCTGTCGTTTATTTCTTCCGGAGAATGTCAATCGGCGCGCGGCAGGCGCACGCGCAAAAGCGGCAGGGCGGCGAGCGCCGCGATGCTGTTGACGGCTCCCTCGGCGAGCAGCCCGGGCAGAGATGCGAGCGCCGCCGTGAAGCTGTCGTAGAGGACGGCACCTGCGAGCGTATAGGCGACCGCCATCCAAAGGCTCGCGAGTGCGAAGGCCAGAGCGATGCGCACCATGCGGCTCCGCGCCCGCGCCGTGCGGCAAACGATCTCCGCCATGACGAGTTTGATGACGAGCGTCGGCACGATCCAGATCGCAAAGCCACTCATGAAGTCTGCGAGCGCCGATCCGAGGCACGCGGCAAAGAGCGCCGAGCGCCGCGGCGCCAGGAGCGCGAAGAGGAAGATGACGGCATCGCCGAGATGTGCGTAGCCGAGCGGTATGGGAATGTGCGGCACAAAAGTCGCAAGAAAGACAATCGCCGTCATCAGCGCCGTCAAGACGAGGTCTTTCGCTGTAAAATCACGGTACTTTCTTCGGTCAAAAGCCATGGAATCTCCTTTTTGTCAAAACGATGCCTGTCAGACATCGCCGCTCACGATCAGATCGACCTTGCCGCTTCGCGGATGCAGCATGAGGCCGTGGATTTTGAGATCCTTCGGCAGCAGCGGATTATCGCGCAGCTTTGCCACGACCTCGCGGACGTTCTCCTCGGGATGCCTGAAGCTGTCCGCCCAATGCACGAGCTCAGCGCGGAGCGGCGCGATCGCTGCGTCGTCGATGCCGCGCGCGTGCATGGCCTCGATGAGGCTCTTCGCCGTCGTCTTCGCCATGCCGCACTCGTCGTGACCGACGACGAAGATCTCCTCAATGCCAAGCTCATAGGTCGCGACCATGAGGCTGCGCACGACGCCGTCAAAGGGGCCGATGAGCGTGTTGCCGACCGTCTTGACGAACTTCGCATCGCCGCGCTTCAAGCCCAAGGCAGGCTCCAAAAGCTCCACGAGGCGCGTGTCCATGCAGGTGAAGACGGCGATTTTCTTCTTCGGCAGCTTGCTCTCGTGCGCATCTTCCTCCGTATAATCGACGGGCGGATTCTTGCAATATGCCTCGTTCGCCCGCAGCATTTCTTCCAGTCGTGTCATACAGGTCACCTCACAAAGAATTATTTTTCGTTCATTATTGTAGTGGAAAAGCCGCAAGATTGCAAGGGCTTTGCGTCCGTCAGAAAGCGGTCATCACATCGGCGCCCTTTTTCCGAGCGCCGAGATGTGATATAATACCGAGAGAAGCAAGTATATCCATATAGATTGTGAGGGAAAAACATGACTCCAATAGAGATTACAAAGGAAAACTTCAAGAGCGAGGTCACGGACGCCAAGGGCGCGGTGCTCCTCGACTTCTGGGCACCGTGGTGCGGCCCCTGCCGCATGCTCACACCCGTCATCGACGAGGTGGCAGCCGCGCGCGCCGACCTCAAGGTCGGCAAGGTCAACATCGACGAGCAGCCCGAGCTCGCCGTCCAGTTCGGCGTACAGTCGATCCCAACGCTCATCGCTTTCCGAGACGGACAGAAAACAAAGGAATCCGTCGGCCTCGTGCCGCGCGAAATGGTCGAAAGCCTGCTCGACTGAGAAGATGGAAGAGAGTGCCGCTGCGTCGTATATGACGCAGCGGCACTCTTGTTTTCACCATAAAAGAAGCGCCGTCCAGGTATTTTCCATTTCATTTTGTCCATCGTATGATATAATTAAGGAAACCGGCTTAGTTGTAAAAAACAAGAATCTGAGGCAATCCTGTCGCGTAAGGCGAACTGACGGTCAATAAAAGAACAAAGCGAAAGGAGACAGCCCATGGAGCAAGCTGCAAAAGGCCGCCAATATCAGGATACGGTGTTTCGCGCATATATGAACGACGCTGACCGCCTGCGGGATGTTGCAGGCGCACTGCATGGGAAAACCTACGCGGCGAATGAAGAGATACAAATCATGACACTCGAAGGCACGTTTCTCTCGCAGCTGAAAAACGACATCTCCTTCCTCATCGAAGGCTGCTATCTGATCCTGATAGAACATCAGAGCACATGGAACCCCAACATGCCGCTTCGCTTCCTCTACTACATTTGCGAACAATTACGCAAGCTCGTGGACGCGAAGAAGCTCTATCAAAACGCAAGGATAAAATTGCCTGCCCCGGAGTTTCATGTATTCTATTTAGACGACAACGATGCACGGGAAAACTATCGTCTGAAACTTTCCGATGCTTACATGACGGCAGATGAAACGGTTTCTCTGGAACTCATCGTCCTCTGCCACAACATCGCCTACGACAGCGGAAAGGAGCTGCTGCAAAAGAGCCGGGCACTGCACGACTACAGCCTTTTCGTGGCGTGCGTGAAGAAAAACATCGCCCGGGGGATGGCACGGGCAAGCGCCATAAGAGCCGCCATGCGCTACTGTCAGGAGAACGACATCATGAGAGATTTTCTGGAAGCACATGAAAGCGAGGTCATCGACATGGTCAATTTCGAGTGGAACCAAAAGGATTTTGAAGAAGCCATCCGCGAGGATAGCTGGGCACAAGGCGTCGCACATGGCCGCGCAGAAGGCCGTGAGGAAGGCCGTGAGGAAGGCCGCGAGGCTGAGCAGACATCCTTCATCATGGGCATGCTGAAAGAAAAGCTGCCTCTGGAAACCATCGCGCGCATATCGAAACTGTCGGTGGAGCGCATCCAAGAGCTCGGCCGCATGCACAGCCTGCTTTGATGCAGTATGTGCTCGTGGCTTCGCTGACCGCTGGTCAATGATAAGCGCGGAGCGAAAGGAGTCCTCCCATGGAGCAAGCTGCAAAAGGCCGCCA
>CAMURM010000059.1 GCA_947097535.1 uncultured Selenomonas sp. | reverse complement strand
CAATGATGCGGCGCTGACGAAGGCGCTCAAGGAAGAGCCGAACCGCGTCGAGAACCTCCTCGGCAAGAACGGGCTCGCGGGTGCGACGGAAAAGAAGGTCGACTTCGCCAAGACGCAGCGCGACAAGATCTTCCCCTCCGCGCAGCAGATGCTCGGGCCGAACTACCGGCGCGCGCTCGCCTACACCTCGACGGGCTCTTTGACGAGCATGAATGCCTACGCCAACGTCGGCACACTGCTCTCGATGTTCTTCTGAAGTCGGATCATTTGCCGCATCTACAGCAAATAGGATAGAAAAGCCGGAAACCCTTCGAGTTCTCCGGCTTTTCTTCGTCTTGCGCCTGCTGACGGGGGAAGTGAGAGAGTTTTAAGACAGGCTTGAGAAAAGGAGAGAGTTTTAACTCGCGCGCCGAAAAAGCCGTGCTATAATGGATATATCCACTGAGAGAGAACATGATGGTGGAAAAATTCTTCAAGGAACCGCTGATAAAATGAAGTCGCCCAGATTTGTGCAGATGCGCTGTATCTATCTAGGAGACAAACCGGAGGCGTAGCGGTGCTACGTCGAGGATTTGTCGACGACGAGAGGACAGCGCAGATGCGTGAAGATGGGTGGCTGAATTTATCAGTGGTTCCTAAAGTAAAGGAGAGAAGATGATGAACAAGATGAAATCCTTCCTTTTTGCGCTCGCGGCAGGACTGCTGCTGCTCGCACCGCAGGCAGCGGAGGCGGCGCCCGCGCAGGAGCCGCCCGTGCTCATGGTCGACGGCTCGGGCAGGGCCGAGGTGGCGCCCGACCGCGCGACGATCTCGATCGGCGTCGTCTCGCAGGCGGCGGACGCCAAGGCGGCGCAGGAGGAAAATGCGAAGAAGGCTGCGGCTGTGCAGCGCGCACTCGTCGCGGCCGGCATTCCCGAGGCGAACATCCAGACGCGCGGCTACTACTTCCTGCCGCTTTACGAGCGCCAGGAGCGAGGTCATGAAAACGAGATCACGGGCTATCAGGCGGAGAATACCGTGACGGTGCTCGTCGAAAACATCGCTGATGTCAGCCGCGTCATTGATCTCGCGCTCAAGAGCGGCGCGAACAGCATCTCTTCTTTGAATTTCGGCGCGAAGGATCCCGAGAAGGTCAGAAAGGCGGCTCTCAACGCTGCCGTCAACGATGCGCGCAGGAAGGCGGATGACCTGGCGGCGGCTCTGGGCAGGCGCGTCGTCGGGCTGAAGGCGGTCTCGGAGAGCAGCTATCCGCTCGCGGAGCGCAGCGTGGGCGCGAAGATGCTCATGGCGGGCGATGCGGCGCCGACGCCGATCGCTCCGGGCATGTTGGAGATGAGCGCTGAGGTGCATATCGAGTATTACCTGAGCGAATGATGCGGAAGGATGAGCAACCCTTATAGGGCTCTTTTCCTGCTGCAGGTCAAGAAAACAGGGAGAGAAGGGGAGTCGATGACTCCTCTTTTCTTTTTATTATAGGCAGAAAATCCTTAAGAAATTACACCTCGCAGTGTTTCCGTAGGAATAAAATCCTGTCAATATTTTCAGCCTATAAGTCCCAAAAATATAAAATGAGAAGAATTTCCTTGCAATGCCCACAGAAGTGTGCTATATTGTATAACAATTAGAGAGAAAGACCTATCCTAATGAGTAATAGCTCTTTTATATACTAATTAAAAATTATTATTAGAAAGAAAAGATAAGGGGAACTGATATGAGGCGATGGCAATGGCAGAGAAATCTTTGATTCGGTTGTGTGGCTGCGGCGCCATCGCCGTGCTCAGCACACTGGTCGGCGCCTTGCCGACGACGGGGTTTGCGGCGGCTGCCGTGCCGGAGTGGGTCTACACGGCAATGGAGCAGCTGGAGGCGCAGGGCTATGTCGATCTTGCGGGCAGAGCGCCGGAGGAGTATTCGCGCGAAGAGCTCGTGCGCCTCACGGCAGAGGCGCTGCATGAGATCGACCGCATCGGGCGGGGCACGCGCGCCGACGAGTACGGGCGGCTGACGAGCCTCGCCATGCGCGACGAGGTTCACGTCAAGCTGTACCGCGAGCAGGAGCGCCTGACGAAGAAGGCGCTCGCGGACGCGCAGGCGGCAGCGGAGCGCGCGGAGGAGCGCCTCGTGCGCGAGTCCCTGCGCGGCACGAACCGCCTGGAGGTCATGCGGCCTTTGCAGGAGAAGGCTTCGGAGGCGCGCCTGCGCCTGCAGTTTGCAGCGCGCGACTATGCGCTCGCGAAGATGCGGCGCGAGAAGCGCGAGTTGGCTCTCGCCGCGGTCGAGGAGCGCAAGGCGGAAGTCTTTGCGAGCCTGTCGCTGGGCGAGGTGCAGAAAGAGCACGGCACGGCTGCCGCCCCCGTCGCGATCGGTGCGCCGACCGCTGTCTCGCAGGCGCCTGGTGCCGCTGCCGCGACAGAGCCGCTCGTCAGCAGCGACGTCGCCGAGCAGGCGGCACGGCTGCGCGCAGCCTTCGCCGAGGAGCTCGCGCTGAGCGGCTACCGGGACGAGGAGAACGCCGAGCAGCAGCTTTATGCATCGGTTCTCCTGCCGGCAAAGCCCGAGCCTCGCCTCAGGATCGACGCCGAGGTGCGCGCCGACGCTTCGCGCTCCGGCGGCATCGAGCGCGCCGACAGCCGCGGCAGGCTGCGCCTTCGCATCTTCCCCGACTACGACATCGACGGCAACTGGCACGCGGCGGGCATGATCGAGTATGAGAAGTACCTGTACGGCGGCGGTGACGACGACGGCAGGCTTCGCCTCGACCGCTACTATTTGACGGGCAGGAGCGGCATCGTCGATACGACGGTCGGTGTCTTCAGCGCCGCCTTCGCCGAAGGCAACATCTACGACAGCAAGTTCCGCGGCGTGAGCCTCGCGGCAGGCGCGCCCGTGCGCTACACGCTGCACCATGGCAAGATCGACAAGGCGCACGAGGTGACGGCGCTTTCGGCGAGCTACGATACGCCCTTCTACGGCGTCGATGCGGGCATGTACCGCTTCGACAAGATCAACGGCGCGACGCGCAACATCTACATGGGAAACCTGCGCGTGCCCGTCGGAAATTTCGACTTCGGCGCCATGCTTCTCCACGGCGTCGACCGCGCGGCGGGCAACGGCACGGGCTATGTGCTGACGCTCGCGAAGAACGGCGACGGCTGGCGCGCGGGCTCCCTGTCCTATTGGCTCAAATACTATCGGCAGCCGAGCTCGACCTACGTCAGCCATACGATGAACGGCATGGCGGACTACATGAGCTACGATGCGTCGGGGTTGGGCCCGAGGCGCGGCGGTTTCCGCGGCTGGGGCGCGGGGCTTTCCTATACCTTGCAGAAGGATCTCATGCTCGGACTGGAATATTACGATCTCTTCGACCTCGATACTAAGAGGCGCAGCCGCACGGTCTGGGCTTCGCTTACCGGCTATTTCAAAAATTATGAGGATTAAGAAAGCAAAAAAGGAGGCGCACACATGCTGAAACTTCTGCAGGAAGGCAGGGCGAAGATCGCCGTCGTGGGGCTCGGCTATGTGGGACTGCCGCTCGCCGTGGCGTTTTCCCGCCATTTCAGCGTCATCGGCTACGACAGGGATGAGCGCAAGGTCGCGGCATGCCGCGAGGGAAAGGATCCGATGGGCGAGCTTGCCGCGGTGACGGCGGACATCGAGTTCACAACAGAGGCGGCGCGCCTGCGCACGGCGTCCTTCATCGTCGTCGCCGTGCCGACGCCGATCAAGGGCGACAAGACGCCCGACCTCAAGCCGCTGAAGAAGGCGACGCGCGTCATCGGCAGGCATTTGCAGCCGGGCAGCATCGTCGTCTACGAATCGACCGTCTATCCGGGCGTGACGGAGGACATCTGCTGCGCCATCCTCGAAAAGGAGTCGGGCATGCGGCGCGGCGAGTTCAAGATCGGCTATTCGCCCGAGCGCATCAATCCCGGCGACAAGGTGCACCGCCTCGAAAACATCGTCAAGATCGTTTCGGGCATGGACAAGGAGACGCTCGATACGATCGCCGAGGTCTACGGCACGGTCGTCGAGACGCTGCACCGCGCGCCCTCCATCCGCGTGGCGGAGGCGGCGAAGGTCGCGGAGAATGCGCAGCGCGACATCAACATCGCCTTCATGAACGAGCTTGCGCTGGTGTTCCAGCGCATGGACATCGACACCGTCGCCGTGGCGGAGGCGATGGATACGAAGTGGAACGCTCTGGGCTTTCGCCCCGGACTCGTCGGCGGTCACTGCATCGGCGTCGATCCTTACTACTTCATCTACAAGGCGCAGAACCTCGGCTATCATTCGCCGCTCATATCGACGGGCAGGCGCATCAACGACGGCATGAGCGGCTTCGTCGCACACGCTCTCGTGCGTGAGCTCGTGCGCACGAAGATCGACCTCGCGCATACGAAGGTCTATCTTCTGGGCATGGCGTTCAAGGAGAACTGCCCCGATACGCGCAACTCGCGTGCCGCCGATGTCTATCGCATCCTGCAGGAGTACGACTTCTCGCTCCGTGCCGTCGACCCCGAGGTCGACGAAGCCGAGTTCCGCGAGGAGTACGGCTTCGGCATCACCCCGCTCGACGAGGTAGAGGATGCGGACTGTCTCGCCATCCTCGTGGCGCACGAGGCGTTTAGCCGCCTTTCGTGGGAGGACTTGCGCGGCATGTACCGCGCGGACGGCCCGCATCTGCTCATCGATGTGAAGGGCATCTTCTCGCGCGAGGAGGCGGAGCGCGAGGGCTTCCTCTACTGGCGGCTCTGAGACGCTTAAGTAAATTGCGCATATATTTGAAATTTTTAACCTTTAAAGGAGGAAGGCGAGCATGAGCTTGAAGAAGATGGGACTTCTCGCCATCCTTGGCATTGCGCTCGTTGCGGGCACGCTCGTCTTTCTGCGCGACCATGTGATCGGCACGAAGGAGGCCGCTCGCGAGATCACGGATCTCAGCAGCCTGTACGAAGCCACCGAGGAGATCGAAGAGGCGCAAAAGCGCCTGCAAGATGGCGTAGATCCCGTGGAGATCGTGACGAAGGATGCGCCGCCGCACGTCGCCATCGTCATCGACGGCCTGCCCGAGAGAACCACGACGGCGCGCCTGCTCGATGTCCTTAAGAAGCATGGCGCAAGTGCCGTCTTCTTCGTCGAAGGGCAGAATGCGGCGAACCAGCCCGAAACGATCAAGCTCATCCGCGAGGCGCAGCAGGAAATCGGCAACTATACCTTCGTGGGCGTCGCCGCCGTGGAGAAGCTGTCTGAGGAGCGCCGGTTTTCCGAGATCTGCCGCACGCAGCGGGTCGTCGAGGTACTGACGGCGAATAAGCCGCGCTTCTTCCGGGCGCCGCGCACCCAGTACGATGAGGAGCTCTTGCGCACCCTGCGCGCAGCCGGGCTCACCTATGCCGTGAAGGAGAGCGCGCATTACGCGCCGGGCTGGCTCAAGGATGAGGCGGGCGCCCGCGCCTATGCGGCGACGGTGCCGCCGGGCAGCATCCTCGCCATCGACGTGGCCGTCCCCGTCGAGCCCGTGGCAAAGGCGGCGGTGCGCGAGGATGCGCGCCCCGCCGTGGACAAGCAGCCGACCGTGACGGACAAGGTCGGGGAAGCGCCGCCGAAGCCATCGGCGGATGCCGCCGACGAGCTCGATTGGCTGCTGACGGCTTTGGAGGAGACGGGAAAACCGCCCGGCAGACTCGATGATTTCCGAAAGATCCATTATATTCCCGCCGCAGCGACGGCGCCATGAAAGCAGGTTAAGATATGGCAGCACAGGAATTTTCTCCCGCAGAGGAAAAAAAGATGAACCAAGATGGCGCACCCGTCCGCAACGTGAGTCTGAACACGGCGGCAGGAGACGCGGCGGAAGAAGACGTCCTCTATACGGTGAAGGCGGATCGCCGCCTGCTCTCGCATGTGCCGGACAAGACGGGGCATCGCAGCAACCGCAGCCGCCGCGGCGCGTCCGCCGACATGGCGTCCGAGAACTATGTGCTCTACGAGCAGGATGCGAAGAACGGGCAGCGCTACCTCGTCGACTACGCCGTGAAGATCGAGAGCGCGGCGGGATCCTTCGCGGCGCGCGCCGTGGACATCTCGACGACGGGCATACTCGTGCGTCTCGAAAAGGACGCAGGCGAGGCAGAGCTCACCGGCGAGGTTCGGCTGACCTTCGAGATCGCGCCGGGCACGATGCCCGAGGGCTACGAGATGAAGGTCAAGAAGCTGCCGGCGACGGTCGTCCGAAGCTTCGGCGAGGCGGAAAACAAGCTCTACGGCATTGAGTTCAAGACCTCGCTCGCCGAATACGCCGCTTCCCGCAGGCAGGGCTACATGTTCGCTCTCTCCATGTTCTTCCTCGCCGTCATCACGCTCATCATCGTGCTCATGCGCGCCGAGTCCGTCATTTATTTCAAGTTCAACCGCTGGCTTTATCTCTACAGCCTCATCGCCGCGACGTTCCTGCTCACGCGCTACCTCTTCGCGATGTTTTACCGTCCCGTGCCCATCGATCCCGATTACACGCCGGGTGTGACCATCGTCGTGCCGTGTTTCGACGAGGAGGAGTGGATCCAGCGCACGATTCACAGCTGCATCAATCAGGACTATCCTGTGGACAAGCTCGAAGTCATCGTCGTCGACGACTGTTCCAACGATCGCTCGGCCGAGCGCGTGCAGGAGATGATCGCCCAGCTCAAGGCGGCGGATACGAGCGACAACGCCTACAGCGTCGCCGATCGCATCCGCTTCCTGCAGCAGCCGCAGAACCTCGGCAAGCGCGACGCCATGGCGCGCGGCGCCAGGGAGGCGAAGCACGAGCTCCTCGTATTCGTGGACTCGGACAGCTTCCTCGACCCCTTCGCCATCCGCAACATCGTGCAGCCCTTCAAGGACAAGGAGATGGGCGGCGTCTCGGGGCGCACGGACGTGGCGAACACCTATACGAACGCTTTGACGAAGATGCAGGCGGTGCGCTACTCGATCGCCTTCCGCGTCATGAAGGCGGCGGAGGGCTACTTCGACGCGGCGACGTGCCTCTCGGGGCCACTGTCGTGCTACCGCAAGGATCTCGTCCTCAAGTACATGGACGCGTGGCTCAACCAGCGCTTCCTCGGGCAGAAGGCGACCTTCGGCGACGACCGCAGCATGACGAACTTCATCCTGCGCCACAATCGCACGACGTATCAGGATTCCGCCGTCTGCATGACGATCGTGCCGCGCTCCTATCCCGTATTTTTGCGCCAGCAGATGCGCTGGAAGCGCTCGTGGCTGCGCGAGTCTTTGATCGCGAGCCGCTTCATGTGGAAGAAGGAGCCGTTCATGGCGCTCGGCTTCTACATGGGCGTCATCGTGCCCATCGCCGCGCCCCTCATCGTCATCTACAATTTGCTCTATGTGCCCATCATGTACCGCGTCTTCCCCGTGAGCTTCCTTGTCGGCATGCTCATGATGGCGCTCCTGATGAGCATGGCGCAGCTCCTCATACGCCGCAGCACGACGTGGATCTACGCCCTGTGGTTCTGCATTTACTATGAAGCTGTCCTGCTCTGGCAGATGCCCGTCGCCTGGGTCACGTTCTGGAAGACGACGTGGGGCACGCGCATGACGCTTGCCGATATCGCTGAGCTCAACAAGAAGAAGGGCAAGGAAGAGGGTAAAGGAGGCCGTGTCGTCCTGGACAAGGGGGCAAGGAAGGTAGCATGAAGAAGAAACGCGTATTCGTGCGACTGGAGCAGGGGCTGGCACAGGCGCATGAAGAGAGGGCGCGCCGGCAGGCCGAGCAAGCCGCCGCCGCGCAACAGAACGCACCGCCCGCGCAACAGAACG
>CAMURM010000058.1 GCA_947097535.1 uncultured Selenomonas sp. | reverse complement strand
GAAGAAGCTCGGCGAGAAGATCAAGCTGGAATTTCACGATCTCTTCATGAAGTATTTGCCGCGCCTCTGCAACCACTGTCTGAATCCCGCCTGCGTCGCCGCATGTCCTTCGGGCGCGATCTACAAGCGAGACGAGGACGGCGTTGTCCTCATCTCGCAGGACGTCTGCCGCGGCTGGCGGCACTGCGTGCCAGCCTGTCCGTACAAGAAGATCTATTACAACTGGAAGTCGAACAAGGCGGAGAAGTGCGTCTTGTGCTATCCGCGTCTGGAAAACGGCCTCCCGACGGTCTGCACCGACACCTGCGTCGGGCGCATCCGCTACATGGGCGTGATTTTCTACGACATGGACAAGGTGGAAGAGGCGGCGAAGACGGAAAATGCCGCGCACATTCCTGCGAGCGAGCGCGGCATCTTCCTCGATCCGCGCGACAGGGAAGTGCAGAAGGCGGCGCGTGAGGCGGGCATTTCCGATGCGTGGATTCATGCGGCGGAGCGTTCGCCCGTCGACAAGATCATCCGTCAGTGGCAGATCGCTCTGCCGCTGCATCCCGAGTACCGCACGCTGCCGATGGTCTGGTACATCCCGCCGCTCTCGCCGATTTTGAAGCATGTGGAAGCGGAGGTCTACCTGCCCGACGCAGCGGACATGCGCATCCCGCTCGAATACCTGGCGCAGCTCTTCGCGGCGGGCGACGTCGCCGTCGTCAAGAATACGCTCGCGCGGCTCTTGGAAATGCGCACGGTCATGCGCAGCAAGGAGACGAAGGAGTCTGTGCCGGCAGAGCTTTCCCTGCATGAGGCGGAGTACGAGGCGATGTATCGGCTGCTCGCCGTTGCCAAGCGCAGGGATCGCGTCGTCATTCCGGCGGGACTGCAGGCGGAGACGCACGAGCGTCTGCGCGAGCTGCAGGGCAGCGCGGGCTATGTCTGCCCGGGAGGTTGCTGATGGAAGAGTACAAGAAGCTGCTGAAGCTCGCGGCATATCTTTTGGAGTACCCGAGCGAGGCGTGGTGGCAGGATTTCGACGCCTGCCGCGCCGCGGCGGCAGAGATTGAGACGAAGCAGGCGCGAGAAGTCTTGGAAGAGCTTTTTGACTACGCGCAGGAGCTCGGCAATAAGGCTTACGAAGAGCAGTATGTGCGCTCTTTCGAGTTCTCGCCGAACACGAATCTCTACCTGACGACGCAGGATCGCACGGACTTCGGCAAGCAGGCGAGCGAGATGCACGTCTACAAGCAGCTGTTTCTCAAGAACGGCTTCGACACGCAGAACGAGCTTCCCGACTATTTGCCGGCGCTCTTGGAGCTTGCCGCCGCCCTGCCCGAAGAGAAGGCGGCGGAGGTCTTTCGCACGATGAAGGACAAGCTCAAGCTCCTGCGCGACCGCTTCATCGAGGCGAAGCTCGCCTATGCTTTTCTTTTGGACGTCGTGCTCATGCAGGCGGAGAGATGGGAAGGGGATGCAGCATGAATGAGTTCTTTTGGGGCGTACTGCCCTACATCGCTTTCACCGTGCTCATAGGCGGCACGATAGCGCGCTACGTCTTGATGGAGCGCGGTTGGACGACGAAATCGAGCGAATTTCTCTCGAAGAATGATTTGAAGATTGCCGGCCCGATGTTCCACCTCGGCCTCTTCATGGCCTTGGGCGGTCACATCATCGGCGTGCTCATCCCGAAGGTCTGTACGGAAGCGGCGGGAATCAACGAGCATCTCTATCACATCATCGCGCTGGCGGGCGGCATACCGGCGGGCATCCTGTTTTTCTTCGGCTTCCTGCTGCTCTTGAAGCGTCGCTTTCTGGGCAAAGACTACATGCAGGTCAATACCTCGTGCATGGATCGCTGGCTCTACCTCGTGCTCTTCCTCGCCATCCTGACGGGCTGCGCGGGGACGCTGTCGAACGCCCTGGGCGGCTTCGCTTTTGACTACCGCGCGACGATTTCGCCGTGGTTCCGCTCGCTCCTTGCGTTCTCTCCCGACGTTTCGCTGATGGAGGGCGTGCCGTTCGTGTTCCGCGCGCACATGCTGCTGTGGATGGTGACGGCGATTCTCTTTCCGTTCACGCGTCTCGTGCATTGTCTGAGCTTCCCGTTCCTCTATCTGACGCGCAGTCCCATCGTCTACCGCAGGAAGGAGAGCCGCTCGTGAGCGCCTTGGCGATGCAGGAAATCTCTGTGGAAGATGCGGTCGGGCAGATCCTCTGTCACGACATCACGGAGATCGTGCGCGGCGTGAGGAAGGGTGCACGCTTTCGCAAGGGGCATGTCGTCGAGGCGGCGGACATCCCCGTGCTGCTCTCCCTGGGCAAGGAGCATCTCTACGTCTGGGAAAACGACGGCACGCTGCTGCACGAGAATGAAGCGGCGGAGATCCTGCGCGGCTTCTGTCAGAACGAGGGAATGGAAGCCTCTGAGCCGAAGGAGGGCAAGATCGAGCTTCGGGCGCTTCATGACGGCGTATTTGCCGTCGATGTCGAGCGCTTCCATCGGCTCAACGATTTTGATGACATCATGGTGGCTTGTGCGCCGCAGTACATGGCGGTCAAGAAGGGCGATCTGCTCGCAGGGATGCGTGTGATTCCGCTCGCCGTGAAGAAGGATTTGATGGAAGAGGCGGCGCGAGCCGTCGGCGATGAGCCGATCTTTCGGCTTCTGCCGTACCGCTCGCTGAAGGTCGGCGTCGTGACGACGGGATCGGAGGTCGCGCACGGCAGGATCAAGGACACGTTCACGCCTGTCCTTGACGCGAAGCTTCGCGGCTTCGGGCTTTCGGTCAACGAGCACCGCATTTCTGACGACGCCTTGGAGCACACGCAGGCGGCGATCGAGGAGCTTCTTGATTGCGGCATGGACATGGTGCTGTGCACGGGCGGCATGAGCGTCGATCCCGACGACCGCACGCCCGCCGCGATCCGCGCTGCGGGTGCGGAGGTCGTGACGTACGGTGCTCCCGTCCTGCCCGGTGCGATGTTCCTGCTCGCCTATGCCGAGCGCGACGGGCGCACAGTGCCTGTACTCGGCCTGCCGGGCTGCGTCATGTACAGTGCGGCGACGATCTTCGACATCGTGCTGCCGCGCATCTTGGCGGGCGAGCGCGTGACGCGCCGCGAGATCCGCCGCCTCGGACTCGGCGGGCTGTGTCTCGCGTGCGAGACGTGCCACTATCCGCGCTGCACCTTCGGCAAGTGGGAGTAGGTGGAGCGATGCAGGACATATCATTGGAAAAGGCGCAGGAGCTTCTTTTGCGCGAGGTGCGCGAGATTCCGCTGTCGGAAGCCGAGTCCGTGCCGCTTCTCGCGGCGCTCGGGCGAAGGCTTGCCGAGGACTGCTGCGCCGCCTTCGACCAGCCGCCGTTTGACCGCTCGCCGCTCGACGGCTATGCGCTCTTGGCTGCCTGTACGCAGGGGGCGTCGGCGGACGCTCCCGCGCGCTTTCGCGTCATCGGCGAGGAGTGTGCGGGCAGCTTCTTCGCCGGCAAGGTGGGCGCGGGCGAGGCGCTTCGTCTGATGACGGGCGCGGCGATGCCCGAGGGCGCGGACACCGTCGTGCGGCAGGAAGACGTGCGCGTGGAGGGCGAGGAAATTCTCGTGCCTTATGCGCTCAAGCATCACGAGAACTTCTGCTTTCGCGGGGAGGATGTGGAAGAAGGCGCCGTGCTCGCCAAGGCGGGCGATCGTCTGACGGCGGCGCACATCGCCGTCCTGGCAGGGCAGGGGAGGAAGCGTCTTCCTTGCGTGCGCCGCGCGCGCATCGTTTTGGCGAGCACGGGCGACGAGCTTGTCGAGCCGGGCGAGCCGCTCTGCCCCGGCAAGATCTACAACAGCAATCTCTACCTGCTCGCGGCAAGACTTAAGGAGATGGGCTTCGAGGCGGAAATCCTCGGTGCGCTGCCCGACGATGCGGAGGAGGTTGCGCGTGCGCTCGTGAGTTCTGCCGAGCCGCCCGATCTCGTTCTGACGACGGGCGGCGTTTCCGTGGGCAAGAAGGACATCATGCACGACGTCATCAAGGAACTGAATGCCGAGCGTCTTTTCTGGCGCGTTCTGATGAAGCCCGGAGCGCCTGCGATCGGCTATACGTTTTCGGCGGCGGGCGACTCGCGCCGCACGCTCGGCATCGCCCTGTCGGGCAATCCGTTCGCCGCTTCGGCGACGTTTGAGCTTCTCGCGCGTCCCGTGCTCGCCAAATTGACGGCGCAAGACGCGCTCTTGCCGATGCGCCGCCGTGCCGTCTTGCGGGACGGCTTTTCCAAGGAGAGCCGCGGCAGGCGCTTCGTGCGAGCGCAGTATGCGCAGGGCGAGGTGCATCTGCCCGAGAAGCACGCTTCCGGCGTGCTCTTCTCCGCCGTCGGCTGCAACGCACTCGTCGATATTCCTGTCGGCTCGCCGCCCCTTGCTGCGGGTGCGGAGGTCGACGTCATCTTGTTGTGAAATTGTTGTGCATTGATTGCGAGTTTGCCGATGCGTCTGCGCCCTTTGGGTCTGATTATCGGATATTCGTGGTAAGAGAGGCGTCGTATGCTTGATTTTTATCGCCGCAAAATCGAATATGTGCGCATTTCCGTGACGGATCGCTGCAATTTGCGCTGCCGCTACTGTATGCCCGCAGATGGCGTGGAGAAGCTTTCCCACGCGGACATTCTGTCCTTCGAGGAGATCGTGCGCGTCGTGCGTGCTCTCGCGCAGCTCGGCATACGCAAGGTGCGTCTGACGGGCGGCGAGCCGCTCCTTCGGCGCGGCATCGTCGATCTCGTGCGCGAGATCAAGGCGGTCGAGGGCATCGAGCGCGTCGCTCTGACGACGAACGGCGTTCTCCTCGCCGACCTCGCAGAGGAACTTCGCGCGGCAGGGCTTGACGGTGTGAACATCAGCCTCGATACGCTGGCGGAGGACGCTTTCTCTGACATTACGCGCCGTTCTGCTTCGCTGTTGCCTGCCGTGCGCCGGGGCATGGAGGCGGCGCTCGCCGCAGGGCTCAAGACGAAGCTCAACTGCGTGCCGCTTAAGGGAGTCAATGAGGCGGAGCTTGCCTCGATCGCCGCCCTCGCGAAGGAGCGCCCGATCGACGTGCGCTTCATCGAGCTCATGCCGATCGGCATGGCGAAGGAAGCGGGGCTGACGGGCGTGCCGACCGCTGAGGTGCGCCGCATCTTGGAGGAATCTTTCGGTGCGCTCGTTCCTGTAGTCAAAGAAGCGCTCACCGGTCCCGCCACGTGCTTTCGGCCGGCGGGCTTTCGCGGTGCGCTCGGCTTCATCGACGCGCTGGAGCACAAGTTCTGCAGCTCGTGCAACCGCGTGCGCCTGACGGCGGAGGGCTATCTGAAGCTTTGCCTTGCGTTGGATGCGGGGCTTGATTTGCGCACACTTCTGCGCGCGGGTGCGGACGACGCGGCGCTCTTCAGGAAGCTGCGGCAGGTGATTGCCGAAAAACCGCGCGAGCATCACTTTGAAGCGGCGGGCGGCGCGGGCGAGGAGAAGCGGCGCATGTACCAGATCGGAGGGTGAGGATTGGGAAAGATTGTAACGATTGCCGCGAGCGAACGGCGCGGCACGAAGAAGAAGCCGCTGGAAAAGGCGCTCTTTCATGTGGGGCACGGCATCGTCGGCGATGCGCACGCGGGGAAATGGCACCGGCAGGTGAGCTTTCTGGGCGCGGCGGAGATCGAGGCGTTTCGCGCACGCGGTGCGACGGTCTCCCACGGCGATTTCGGCGAGAACATCGTCGCAGAGGGCTTCTCCTTCCGTGAGCTTCCCGTCGGTACGCGCCTCGCGGCAGGCGATGTCATCTTCGAAATCACGCAGATCGGCAAGGAGTGTCATGCGCACTGCGCCATCTATGCGGCGGTCGGCGACTGCATCATGCCGCGCGAGGGCGTCTTTGCACGCGTGCTGCACGGCGGCACGCTGAAGCCCGGCGATGAATTAAGTTTCTTCGAAGGCAAGCTGCCGCTCGACGCCGCTGTCATCACGGCGAGCGACAAGGGTGCGCGCGGCGAGCGCGAGGACAAGAGCGGTGACTTGGCGCAGCATCTGTTGGAGGAAGCGGGCTATCGCATCGCACGGCGTGTGATCTTGCCCGACGATGAGGAGGCGCTCGCGAAGGAGATGCAGGAATGCGCCGATCTCGGCGTCGCACTCGTCGCCACGACGGGCGGCACGGGCTTTTCCGAGCGCGATGTGACGCCCGAGGCGACGCGAGCCGTCATCGAGCGCGAAGCGCCGGGCATCGCCGAGGCGATGCGCGCCCTTTCGATGCAGGTGACGCCGCGCGCCATGCTGAGCCGCGCCGCCGCCGGTATATGCAAGCGCACGCTGATCGTCAATCTGCCGGGCAGCGCCAAGGCGGTCGAGGAGTGCCTCGGCTTCGTCCTGCCGCAGTTGGCGCACGGCATCGAGATCCTGCGCGGCGACGCAAGCGAGTGCGCGAGAAAGTGAGGCCGCAGAGCCTCGCCGACGTGACGCTTCTCGTCGTCGCGGGCGGCAGAAGCCAGCGCATGGGCGAGGACAAGCGTTGGCTCGACGTCGGCGGCGTTCCGCTGTTGGAGGGGCTGCTGCAAAAGGCTGTTGTTGCGGGCTTTGCAGAAATCTTCCTGTGCGTCGAAGAAAGGAGCGAGCGCCTGCAAGCCTTGGCAAGCCGTTATGGCGCGAGGATTCTCGTCGATGAAACGGCGGGGCAGGGACCTGTGGCGGGGCTTTCGCGCGGCCTTGCGGCGAGTTCTCATACTTGGTCCTTCGCCGTGTCGGCGGATATGCCCTTTTTCTCCTTCGACGCAGCGATAGAACTTCTGCCCAAGGCGGAGCGTATGGCACGAGCTGTCGTTCCCGTCGCCGATGGGCGTCGTGAGCCGCTTGCCGCGCTCTACCACAAGGAAACGGCGCACGTGTTCTCGGCAGCTATGGCGGCAGGCGAGCGCAGCCTTCGGAGAACGGCCGCCGCGCTCCCCGCGCTTGAAGTTCCCGTTCACGCGGGTGCATGCTTCTTCAATGTGAATACGCCCGCCGCCCTTCGCTTGGCGCGCGGCCGAGCGGCGAACGTCGTGCGCCGCGTGCCCATCGTATCCATCGTTGCTCCCGCATCGGGCACGGGCAAGACAACCTTTGTCGAAAAGCTCCTGCCGCTCTTGACCTCGCGCGGCGTGCGCGTCGGCGTCGTCAAGAGCGATGCGCACGGCATTGTCCTGAACGACGGGGCGAAGGACAGCGGACGCTTCCGCGAGGCGGGCGCGGCGAGCATCGCCGTCGTCGCGCCTGCGGGCTTCTGGCTCTACGAGCGCACGCAGGAGAAGCTCTCGCTGGAAGCGGCCGCTGCACGCATGACGGACGTCGACCTCGTGCTCATCGAGACGCGCTCGCACGGTGTATTTCCCGCCTTTTCTCTTTGGCGAGGGCTGGAAGAGCCGCTGCTCGACGAGCGCGTCGCGGCTCTCTTCTCCTCTTGTCGTGAGCGGCAGGCGGAAGGGATTTTGCAGCTTGACCTCGAAGCGCTGGAAGATGCTGCGCATCTCTGCCTCTTTTTGATGGGACGAGAAGGCTTTGATATGCGGCGTCTCTCAGAAGAAGATGGTTGTGTCGGGAAAGGAGACTTATAGTGCAGTGCGCGGATCAAAATTTGCCGTTCCGTCTTCGCCCTTGGGGGCATGACTTCTTGAACTTTTATCTTTTATCTATACGGGGAGAGTGAAGCCAATGGCTGATGAAAACGCATGGAAAAATCTTGGATCCAATCCTTCGCGCAAGGAGATACTGGCTTGTTGGAATCCCGAGGACGCGGGCTTCTGGGAAAAATATGGCAAGCGCATCGCGACGCAGAACCTCTACACTTCGACTTGGGCGCTCGTCC
>CAMURM010000057.1 GCA_947097535.1 uncultured Selenomonas sp. | reverse complement strand
TGATGTCGCGCGGCTTCACATCGTTCTTGATGAGCTCCATGATGACGGCGCCCGCGCGCTTCGCCAGGAGGCGGCGCGCTCCCGTATAGGCAGCGGGAATCGTGCCGTTGCCCGGCAGCCCCATGCCGAGAACCTCCGTCAGGCTGTTCATCGTATTGGCGGTAAAGAGTCCCGCGCAAGAGCCGCAGCTCGGACATGCCTGCTCTTCGAGCTCTTCCATGACGCTCTCGTCGATGAGCCCAGCGGCAAACTTGCCCGCCGCCTCGAAGGACTGGCTGACGCTGACATCCTGCCCGTGGAAGCGCCCCGCCAGCATTGGCCCGCCGCTGACGACGACCGCCGGGATGTTCAGACGCGCCGCCGCCATGAGCATGCCGGGCACGACCTTGTCGCAGTTCGGAATGAGCACGAGCCCGTCAAAGCCCGATGCCATCGCCACGGCTTCGATCGAATCGGCGATGAGCTCGCGGCTCGCGAGCGAATACTTCATGCCCGTATGCCCCATGGCAATGCCGTCGCAGACGCCGATCGCCGGAAATTCCAGCGGCGTGCCGCCGGCAGCTGCCACGCCGAGCTTCGCCGCCGCCGCAATCTCGCGCAGATGGATGTGCCCGGGAATCACTTCATTGAATGAATTACAGATGCCGATCAACGGCTTCTGCAGATCCTCGGGCCCATAGCCCATCGCATGGAACAAGGAGCGGTGCGCACAGCGCGTCGCTCCCTTTTTTACAACATCACTTCTCATACTTATCCCGCCTGTCTATATAGAAACACAGATTTTTTTACGACATATACCCTAGATTCTATCGCAAATCGCCCGTACATTCAAGAAATTTATCAAAAGCTCAGAACTCGATGCCCTTCTGCGCGCGGATTCCCTGCTGAAACGGATGCTTGATAAGCTTCATTTCCGTCACGAGATCGGCGCGCTCGATGACGGCAGGCAGGGCATCTCTGCCCGTCAATACGAGATGGAGCGCCGCGGGCTTTTTTTCCAGAACGTCCAGGATCGCCGCTTCTTCCAACAAGCCGAACTTCAAGGCGTAATTGAGTTCATCGAGGATGACCATGTCCCAGCGCCCGCTCACGATTTCTGACTTTGCCTCCTGCAGCGCTGCCTGCGCCTTCTTTCGATGCGCCGCCATTTCCTCCGGCGAAGCGTTCCTTGTGAAGCCGCTGCCCATGGGACGGATCTCGATGCGCCCGTCCGCTTCGGCAAGTGCCTTCAAGGTCTTGAGCTCACCGTACTTCCAACTGCCCTTGATGAACTGCACGATCAAGATGCGAAAGCCGTCGCCCCAGGCGCGCACGGCAAGCCCGATCGCCGCTGTCGTCTTTCCTTTGCCGTCGCCCGTATGGACGAGGGTCAGTCCCCTTTTTTTCGCGTTCTCCATGGAAATCCTCCTAAGTTTTTTTCTGCCCGCCTATTCTGCAAGGTAAAAACATGGTATACTAATGATTTAGTTATCATTATAACCTTTATTTCCTTTTTGTGGTGCTCTTATGAAAAAATTTCTTCTCTTTACTTTCACAATCTTGTTCTTCACCTTCCTCTGCATTTTCCTGACGGAGAAGACGGACGTGCTTGGTCTGCGCAATATACCCTTCGATCCGATCTTTGAAAACAGAGGAGACCGCATCGTCATTTCGTGGAAAAGGCTGCCCTATCCGTGTTTTTATCGCATCGAGGCACTTTCCAAGACGACGGGGCTTGTCGAAGGCGAGCCCGAATACCATGCCTTCGAATCCGATTTCACCGTCAAGGCTTCCTACGAAATGCCGGCAACGCCGATCCCGATGTATTACCGCATCACGGCATTCGGCATGTTCGGACAGCTCACCGAGCCGTCGAATGTCGTCGAAAATCCGAATTTCAAGGAACCGTTGCGGCCGCGTCCCATCTTCGAGTACACGAAGGAGCATCCCGCGAGCCGCAAGCCCTTCCTCGTCTGGCACACGATTCCCGGTGCCGTTTGCTACGAGCTCGAAATCCTCTCGGCTGAGCCCGATGCCGAAGGAGGTGTGGCGCTGTCGCGTCAGAACCATCTCTACAGCACTAGGCAGATATTTACGAATGGCTACCAGGCCGATCTCACGCCTTTCCTCCGCGGTGAAACGGAAACGCTTTACTGGCGCGTGCGCGCGCTCGGCTTCCATCACGAAACCATCGGCGAGTTTTCCGAAGCGGAGCCGATCTATATCGATAGCCGTGAGCCGCTTCCCAACAAGCCCCTGATTAACAATTTCGACCAGATGCCGAATGCCGCCGAGCCCGTCTACCCCGTTTATCAGTGGATACCGATGAACGGCTGCGAAAACTACGAGGTCGAGCTCATGGTCAATCCTCCCTCGCCCGAAGAAGAAAATAATACGCTGCCTGCAAAAAATCGTCAATGGTCACAAAAGGTCACAGGCTCTTTCAGCTGCTACGACGAATACGCGCGCCCCTATGCTGGTGAATACTACTGGCGCGTGCGTGCCGTCGACGCAAACGGCAACACGATCGGCACGTATTCCGATGTCGAGCGCTTCGTCGTGAAGGAAAAGAACAGCCGCATCTTTGCCGCCGCTTTTGGGGACAGCATCACGCACGGCGGCGGCGCCCTGTCGTTTTCCCCCATCGACCTGGAATACAGCTTCACGACGTATCTCGATTTTCCCGCCGTCAACATCGGACGCAGCGGCGACACGTCACACACCTCAATGCTTCGCTTTGAAAAGGACGTCCTCTTTTTCCATCCGTACAACCTTTTGATACTCACGGGTTCGAACAGCCTGCGTGCCGAGGAGATGAGCGCCGAGCAGATCATCGCCGACCTCGATGCCATCAAGAAGAAGTGCGAAGCAAACGACATCCGCCCGATCTTCCTCACACTCATGCCCATCAACCCGCGAAATATCCGCAATGCTTTCCACATCGATACCGATCCCCTGTGGCAGCAAAAACTCGCACGCGTCAATGCCTACATTCGCAGCCAGAAGTATTACGTCGACCTGGAACCCTACTTTTATGACGTGAACCATACCGTCATGGCGCCGGAACTGTCCGTCGACGGTCTGCATCCCGACATCCGCGGCAAGATGCTCATGGCAGAGCTCATCAACCGCCGGCGCGATCTGTTGCGGCAATAGGAAACAGGAAATGCCCCGCGATCATCCTAGGATCGCGGGGCATTCCCTATATGCACACTTAGCTGATCTTCCGCAAAGCCGCTTCGGCTTCTTCGGACGATACGAGGATCTCACGCGGCTTGCTGCCGACACTGGGACCGATGAGCTTCATCTCTTCCATCGTGTCGATGAGGCGCGCGGCGCGCGTGTAGCCAATGCGGAAGCGACGCTGGATGCTCGATGTGGATGCCTGACCGAGGCTCATAACGAGCTCGATGGCATCGCCCAAAAGCTCGTCCGTCTTATCCTTTGCCCCATCTTTTTTGCTCTCGTCATCTTCCATGGCGGCATTTTCCGTGTATTCGATGATCTCCTGATTCTCCTCCATCTGCTGTCCCTGACTGCGGATGAAGTCGAGGAGACGCTCGACCTCCTCGTCGCTGACGAAGGCACCCTGCACGCGCTGCGGCTTTGCCGAGCCGACAGGATAAAAGAGCATGTCGCCCTTGCCCAGGAGCTTTTCAGCGCCGCTCATATCGAGGATCGTGCGCGAATCGATCTGTGAGGAAACGGCGAACGAGATGCGCGACGGGATGTTCGCCTTGATGATGCCCGTGATGACGTCGACGGACGGACGCTGCGTCGCGAGCACGAGATGTATGCCTGCCGCGCGCGCCTTCTGCGCGAGGCGGCAGATGGCGTCCTCCACGTCGTGCGGCGCGACCATCATGAGGTCGGCGAGCTCGTCGATGATGATGACTATGGCGGGCATCTTCTCCTCGGGTCTTGCGGCATTGAAGCGCTCCATATCGCGCACGCCCGTCTGGGCAAATCTGGCGTAGCGCTTCTCCATCTCCTGCACCGACCAGTTGAGGACGGACGCCGCCTTTTTCGCGTCGGTGACGACGGGAACCATGAGGTGTGGGATGCCGTTGTAGTTGGACAGCTCCACCATCTTGGGGTCAATGAGGATGAACTTCACCTCATCGGGCTTCGCCTTGAAGAGAATGCTCGTGATGAGCGTATTGATGCAGACCGACTTGCCCGAGCCCGTGGCACCGGCGACGAGAAGGTGCGGCATCTTGGCGAGGTCAGCGAAAATGCCCTGCCCGCCGATGTCGACGCCAAGACCTACCGTGAGCTTCGACTTGGCGGCGGCGAAGTCGGGCTTTTCCAATACCTCGCGCAGACGGATGCCTTCAAGTTCCTTGTTCGGCACTTCGATGCCGATGGCAGCCTTGCCGGGAATGGGCTCTATGCGCACGGAAAAAGCTGCCAGGCTCAGAGCCAGATCGTCCGCCAGATTCGTGATCTTGCTGACCTTGACGCCGGGTGCAGGCTCCAGCTCGTAGCGCGTGACAGCGGGGCCGTGGCACGCGTTGATGATCTTCGCCTTGACCTTGAAATTTTCCAAGGTCTGCGACAGGGTCTGCGCGTTCTCCGCGATCTCCCGCTCCAACTCAAAATTCTTCTTCTTGAACTGGGCGGCGAGTATTTCCTCCACCTTGGGCAGTTGATACGGCAGCTCGAGCGGTGCAGCTGCAGCTGCCGCCTGCTGTGTCTGCGATGCCGCAGCATCTCGCAGGGCAGGCGGCTGCAGCGGCTCGCGCGCCTCCGTCGGCGGCTCGACCGCTTCGACAGTCGGAGCGGCTGCCTCTGCCGGCGGCGCGGGAGTCTGCTGCGGCAGGGTAGCCATCATGGCATGCGTGGAAGCGGACGGCTGCATCATGGCGAGGCGCTTGTCCTGCACCTCCATCGCCATGGGAACGTCCGCCGGCAAGGGGCGGACGTCGAAGTCGTCGGGGATTTCCGGCGGCGGTTCGGCGTCAATCATATCGGAAATCGCTGCTCCACTGGAAGCGTACTCGATGGAAAAAGTCGACTCTGCTTCTTCTGACGGCACTTCTTCCTGTACATTTCTTTCGCCCGTTTCTTCCCGCCTGTACGTTCCGATAAAATCAAGAGGCGGCGGCTCCTCTTCCGCAGCCGTCGGCTCAAGTGCGGCAAGAAAATCAGCCTCTTCCTGCGATTGCGGCATGACGGGCGCCACCGGCGTCTCGAAGGAGGGAAGCGTCGGTTCAATGGCTTCGTCTCTAAGTCGGGCATCTGCGTCCGCTGCCGCGAAAGCCTGATCGAAGGCCTCGTCCTTATCCTGATTGTAAAAGGAGCTTCTGATCTTTTCGCGCACATGCTCTTCTAAAAGGCTTTCCGCCTGCGTCACCTTCTGCTGTGCGACGACGAACGTATCCTTCGCCTTGTCGAGGCCCGCCTTCGCCTGCCGCTTCGTGCGCAGCATGCCCACGGCGAGCGACCATGTCGTTGAGAGCAGGACGGCGACGACGACGCCCGTGCACAAGAGGATGATGGCTCCCGTCGCCCCGAAGAATTTGCGGATGATGAAAAGGAGCCCGCCGCCCAAAAGGCCGCCTGCCCCGGGCAGGTACTCGGGCAGGATCTCCGCGCCCACGGGCACGAGGAAATGATGGAGGATGGCGAGCAGGGAAACGAAGAGTCCCACGAGTCCGAAAAAATGCGTGGAGTAGACGATGCCGCGATGCTTCGTCACATATTGCATACCGATGAGCAGGATGACACCCGAAGCAACCCAAGCGCCCATACCGAAAAGATAGCGAAGAAATTTAGCGAAATAAAGACCGATAAAGCCGACGTTCCAATCGAGCAGACCGCCGATGGAAATGAGTCCGACAGCGAGCAATACGAGCCCCATGATTTCATAGCGCCTGCCCGTGGGAGCAGCCGCTGTCATCGGCGCCTTCTTGCTCTGCGTGCGGGGCTTTCTCCTGCTGTTCCCTTTGCCGTTCTTGGAAACTTTCTTTTTCAAAACGACATCACCTATCTAAAAGGAATCACAGCAGCCCGCGAAGGGCTGCTGCAAAAGACATGCGAAAATAGCTCAATGTGCGAGGAGATGCTCCACGCGGCGCTTCGTCTCAAACATGATGCGCTCTTCGTCGAGCGTCAGAAGCGCACGCTTTTCCATGAGGATGCGCCCATCGACGATGACCGTATCCACGGACGAAGCATTTGCGGCATAGACGAGCAGCGATACGGGGTCATAGCGCGGCACCCACGCGGGGCTCGTCATGTCGAAGAGGACGATGTCCGCCTTATAGCCTTCTTTCAAGCGCCCCGTATCGGCGCAGCCGACAGCCTTGGCGCCGTACTGCGTCCCCATGCGAAGCGCTTCTGCCGCAGGCACGGCCTCGGGATCGTAGCTCGCCACCTTGTGCAGCATGGCGGCGAGGTTGATTTCTTCGAGCATGTCAAGGTTGTTGTTGCTCGACGCGCCGTCCGTGCCGAGAGCGACGCAGACGCCTTCCGCGAGGAGGCGCGGCACGGGCGCGATGCCGCTCGCGAGCTTCATATTGCTGCCGGGATTGTGCGCGACGCGGATGCCGTACTTCTTGATGACGTCGATATCCTCATCATCGAGATGCACGCAGTGCGCCGCCAATGTACCGTTGTCGAAAAGCCCTGTGGCGGCGACATGGGCGAAGGGACGCTTGCCGTATTCTTTGAGGCAGTTCTCCACTTCCCCCTTCGTTTCCGACATGTGGATGTGGACTTCCGCTCCAAGTGATTTCGCGGCTTCCGCCACCTTGCGCAGATAATCGGGCGGGCATGTATAGAGCGCATGCGGACCGAACATCACGGTGATGCGCCCGTCGGCTTTCCCGTGCCAGTTCTTGAAAAGCGTCACGTTCTCCGCGAGCTTCTCTTCGGCGTCGGGAGCCACACCGATCAGTCCGCGCGAAAGCACGGCGCGCAGCCCCGACGCCTCGGCGACCTCGGCGACCTTTTCCATATCGGGACCGTACATATCGGCGAAGGTCGTCGTGCCGCTCTGGATCATCTCCACGGCAGCGAGCATGGCGCCCCAGTAGATGTCTTCGTTTTGCATCTTCGCCTCGATCGGCCAGATCTTCTGCTGCAGCCAATCCATGAGCTTCATGTCGTCCGCATAGCTTCTAAGAAGCGTCATCGAAGCGTGCGTATGGGCGTTGACGAAACCGGGAACGGCGAACTTGTCCTTCGCATCGATTGTGCGCTCCGGCTGCCACGAGGCGGGAATCTCGCCGACGGCAACGATCTTCGTGCCTTCGATCGCGATATTTCCCTCGATCACAGTACCGTCCTCGCGAAAGATATGTGCATTCGAGATCAGAATCTTCATAGCCGCACCTCTTCTCAGGCAAGTCCGAGATAAGCCTTCTGCTCGTCCGTCAGATAGTCGATGGCCACGCCTGCAGCCTTGAGCTTGAGCTCGGCGATCTTCGTATTGATTTCATCGGGCATCAGATAGACCTTCTTATCGAGCTCCGCATGATGATTGAGGATGTGCAGCGCCGAGAAGAACTGCACGCCGAAGGAGAGATCCATGATCT
The DNA here is from genome assembly GCA_947097535.1 of uncultured Selenomonas sp. Lineage (GTDB taxonomy): Bacteria > Bacillota > Negativicutes > Selenomonadales > Selenomonadaceae > Selenomonas. The sequence continues at coordinate 325 of CAMURM010000057.1, read as the reverse complement.
CCGCCGGATGGCCGTCGCCCGCCGCGAGATTGACGAGGCGCCCTTCTGCGAGAAGGTAGAGCTTCCTGCCGTCCTTCTGCTTGAATTCCTCGATGTTCTTGCGCACGGTGCGGCGCGATACGGAAATCTCTTCAAGCTCGGGGATGTTGATCTCCACGTCGAAGTGACCGGAGTTCGCCATCATGGCGCCGTCCTTCATGACTTCGTAGTGATGCTTGCGGATGACATCCTTATCGCCCGTCAAAGTCAGGAAGATGTCGCCGATACGCGCCGCCTCGTCCATGGGCATGACGCGGAAGCCGTCGAAGACGGCCTCGATCGCCTT
>CAMURM010000056.1 GCA_947097535.1 uncultured Selenomonas sp. | reverse complement strand
GACTTTTGGGGCTCGTCTACTATCATTTGAAGCTCGACAAGGACATCGAGCGCCAATACGGGCCGACGCTAGCGCCGCCGCCCGGGGCAAAGCCGGAGCCACTCGGGGCGATTGTCAAACGCATCTTTTCGCTCGCACTGCCCGTCTCGGCGGCGAGCATCATGCTGCCGATCGTCTCGAATCTCGATCTTTTGATCGTGCCGCAGCGCCTCGAAGTCGCGGGCTACACGGTGCCGCAGGCGACGGAGCTCTTCGGCTATCTGACAGGCATGGCGGTGCCGCTCGTCAATCTCGCAACGATCCTCACGGCGTCTTTGGCGGTGAGCATCGTGCCCGCCATCTCGGAGGCGCGCGCCTTGCAGGATACGCAGCGCGTCTACAATCAGACGGCGGCTGCCGTGCGCATATCGAACTTCGTGTGTTTCCCGGCGTTCGTCGTCGTGCTCGTGCTCGCGACGCCGATCTCGACGCTCATCTACAATGCGCCAGGGGCAGGACCTGCCGTGCTCATCTCGTCGTTTTCCATTGTGCTGCTCGGGCTTCATCAGGTGTCGACGGCGGTTCTGCAGGGACTCGGACATCCGACGATTCCGATGGTCAACATGATCCTCGCAGCCGTCGTCAAGGTCGTCCTCAACTGGGTGCTGACGGCGATCCCGTGGCTCGGCATCATGGGAGCGGCGTGGGCGACGGCGGCGGACATGGGCGTCGCCGCCGTCATCAACCTCTACTTCATCTGGCGCTACATCGGCTACCGCATGGAGCTTCTGCAGCTCCTCAAGACGGTGATCGCCGCCGCCGTCATGGCGGGTGCAGTGCATCTCTTCTACAACGTGGTCATGGAGATGCTCGCCGTCAATGCTGTCGCGACCTTCGGTGCTGTGTTCGTCGGTGTTGTCGTTTACTTTGCTGTGCTGCTCCTCATCCGCGGGCTTTTGGAGGAGGATATGGCGCGCATCCCGTTCATCGGCTCTTTGAGCATTCGTTTTTTGCGGCGCATCGGCGTCTTTCATACGGCTGAGGAGGCGAAGTGATGAGGAAGTTCCTGCTGGTCTACAATCCCGTTTCGGGCAATGCCGCGTTCAAACAGCGCCTCGATGAGATGGTCTGGCACTTTCAGAAGCGCGGCGCTTTTCTCATGCTCTACCGCACGAGCAAGGAGCTCTCTGATCTCGCTCTCTATGCGCGCGAGTCGGGCGCTGAGGGCATCCTCGTCGCAGGCGGCGACGGCACGGTGCACGAGGTCATCAACGTGCTCGTGCGCGAGACGATCGACGTGCCGCTGGCGATCATCGGCAGCGGTACGTCGAACGATTTTGCGACGTACCTTGGCCTCATCGGCGAGCTTGATGCGTATATCGAGCGCATCCTCGTGCGCAAGACGATACGCGCCGATCTCGGGCGCCTCGGCGAGGCGTACTTCATCAATGTGGCAAGCGCCGGCGTCATGACGAATATCGCGCACGAGGTTGATGTGCGGCTGAAAAACACGCTGGGCAAGATGGCGTATTATCTGAAGGGCATCAGCGAGCTGCCGAAGTTCCGCTCGGTGAAGTTCTCCATCGAGGCGGACGGTGAAATGCACGAGGTGGAAGGATTCCTCTTCGTCATCGCCAACAGCGGCGTCGTTGGCAGCTTCAGCAACGTGGCGGCGCGCGCGAGCATCGACGACGGCAAGCTCGACCTCCTGCTCGTGAAGAAGTGCAGCCTGCCCGAGCTCGTCGCTCTGACGGCAGAAATCGTCGCGGGCAAAGGCATCTCGGAGAAGAATGTGCTCTATCTGCAGGCGGAGCGCTTTTCCATCGAGGCGGACGCGCCGCTCCTGAGCGACGTCGACGGCGAGCAGGGACCGCCGCTCCCCATGCAGGTCGAGGTCGTGCCGCGCGCGATCGAGCTTTTCGTCTGAGAAATCTGCTCCAAGCATTGAATCGTTTGATTTTGTGACATACCGAGCTGCCCCCCGCTGAATCGATAGGAGCGGGGGGCTTTTTATATTGACGCATCGCATGTATGACATTTGTCAAGGCAAGCAGGATTAAATCTCATCGATGGAGAAAATAATAAATCGGGAAAAGCTGTGCCGTGCAAAGAGGGTGTTGCTTCGGCTGAATGGACAAGATGATTTCGGCAGGCGATGGCGGCGGAAAGGATGGCGGCGATGAGCGAAGGGCGCACGGCGGATAACGGACTCTTCCGCAAAATCGAAAGGTATATCAAGGCGAATTATGTGCGTCCGGAGAAGGACTATACGGCGATGCTTTCTGCTGCAGCCGGGATTGCCTGCGGCGTGCCGCGCGGGTTTTCGGCGACGCCTTCCTTCCGCAGCAAGAAACCGCTGCGCTCGCTTCTCGACACCTTGCTGCAGATGACGGAAAAGACCTTCGCCGAAAAGCTCATGCTGCTGATCAAGAAGAGCGGTGCACGGGCGGCAGACATTTACAGCAAAGCGGGCATTACAAAGCAGCATTTTTCGAAGATCAAAAATCAGGCGAGCTACCAGCCGTCGAAGGAAACGGCGCTCGCCTTCGCCATCGTCCTGCACCTGTCGCTTGCCGAAGCGGAAGACCTCATCGGCAGGGCGGGCTTCAAGTTTTCCGAGAGCAGCAAGCGCGATCTCATCGTCAAGTTTTTCATCGAAGAAAAAATCTACGACGTCGATGCCGTCAACGAACAGCTTTATGTACGCGGTTTTCCGCCGCTGACAAATCGCCGCCAGTCAAAGGAGTAAAGAATCGAAAACAAGATTTTTTCAGAGTCGCCTGCCAGGCGACCATTCTTTCATTGCTGCGTCATATAATGTGATTGTAGCCGATATTTGACAGAGGAAAAGACGAAAGGATGGTCAATATGAGCTGGTGGAAGAATTGCTTCTTGGTAGCAACGGGTGTCGTTGCCGGAGCGCTGCTCTACGAGACGGTGATGAACGACGACAAGGAAGATGACGATGACGACGATATGGTCGACGAGGATGATGCGGACGAGGTCGAGGCGCCAGAGTCGGACGGCATGGAACTTCTCGTCGCGAAGGTGCGCCGCGAAGCGATGCTGGCGATGGCGTGCTGCACGAGCGACGAAGAGCGCGAGGTCGTCTACGCCCAGGTAAAGGAATCCGTGCAGGAGATGCAAGATGCCCTGGCGAAGAAGGGAGAAGCGCTGATCGAGCAGCTGAAGGAGGAAGTCGGACAGCAGGGGACGGCAGAAGAAGACAGCGTGGAGCAAAGCATCCAGAGCATCGAGGATGCCATGAAGCAGATCAGGGAATCGCTGGAAGATACGCTGGAATCGCTGAAGCCCGCCGCCCCCGAGACGGCTATGTGAAACTGGAATATTGTGCAAGACGCGGGGATGGAAAAAACCCCGCGCTTATTTGTCATAAAAAGGCAGGAAAAATATAAAATTTATAGAATGTTTCAATATATGAAAACTTCATGATAGATTATACGGAGCTTTGCAGCTCTGCAAGGGGAGGCTTGTGCGCCATGCCGATGTTCAAGAAGTCGATGCTCGTTCTCCTCGCTGTCGTCGCCCTCGCGGCGGGTGGGGCGCTCTATGCGGGGTACCGCGGGCAGGAGGAAGCGGTCGAGCTGGACGCGGGCACGGCACCCGTGCAGGAGGTGCAGGGGAGTGAGATCGTCGTCTACGTCGCTGGCGCGGTCAACCACCCGGGCGTCGTGCAGCTCGCCGAGGGCGCACGCGCGAAGGATGCGGTCGACGCCTGCGGCGGCTTCTTGCCGACGGCGGATACGAGCGGCGTGAACCTCGCGCAGAAGCTCAAGGACGGCATGCAGGTCACGGTGCCGGAGAAGGCGCCTGCGGCGCTGCCGGGCACAGCGGCGAACGGCGCAGCGACGGGGGCGGCAAAGCCCTTGCCCGACGGCATGGTGAACATCAACACGGCGGACGAAAAGGAGCTCGACAAGCTGCCCGGTGTAGGGGCTGTGACGGCGAAGCGCATCATCGAGTACCGCACGGAGAACGGCGCCTTCCAGGCACCCGAGGAAATCAAGCGCGTCAAGGGCATCGGCGATGCGAAGTACGAGAAGATGAAGGACAAGATCGCTTTGTAGGGAAATGGGATAGTTTTCAAGGAAACACTGATAAAATGAAGTCGCCCAGATTTGCGCAGATGCGCTGTATCTATCGAGGAGACAAACCGGAGGCGTAGCGGTGCTACGTCGAGGATTTGTCGACGACGAGAGGACAGCGCAGATGTGTGAAGATGGGTGGCTGAATTTATCAGTGGTTCCTCAAGCAATGTGATGAAAGGGAGGCTAGGACAATGTTGAGGAAGAGGACATTGAAGAAAATCGCGGCGGTATTTTTAGGTGTTGCATGTATTGCTTCTGTTTGCTTGGCGCGTCGCCCCGTGGAGTATAGCTATAATTTCGGTGCTGTACCGATAAGCTGCTCGATTTATGCCGAGCAAGCGGCAGTGAATAGCATCCACGGCAGCGATTCCATGGGAAAAGTTCTCTCGATTCTGGGGGAACCGAAGTATCGGACGGACGACTCAGCTCCACAATATACATATGATGGAATCCATATAAAATTTGTTGATTGGGGCGGTGATGGACGATATACCGTATGTAACATTGAGACGAATCAACTTGGAACGGCGAGCACTGTGGATGGCGTGAGCGTCGGTATGCCGGAATCGGTCTTGTCCGAAATTTACGGTACTGCGGATGAAGTGAAGATAGAAAAACGCATGGCACCGAAACTTCCCGAGAAGGAATTGCAAGTTTATAGGCAGCGGGTAGATGAGATGGTAACGGTGTATACCTATAATGCAAGTGCGGCAATCCGTATGAGCTTTACCGTGAAAAAAGGAATCATCACAAACATCTTGGTACATGTGTCTGATTAGGTTTAGCTGAATCACACAGGAAAGTCCTTTGCGTGCTGAAAGGTGCTGAAGCTGAAGAAGGCGGGGGGTCGCTATGCGGCATGGACAGCAGCAGCTCGTTTTTCTCAACGGGCTTTTCTTTGCCCTTTTGCTCGGCATCTATGGCGAGGATTTGCTGCACGTTTCGATTGGCTGGCTTGCCCTTGGCATGGCGGGCTTTTTCCTTTTGTCGCTTTTCTTTCTCGTGCACGAGAGCAGCAGGACGTGGCTGGCGTTCTTGCTGCTCTTTCTTTTTTTCGGGGCGTGGCGCTTCGCCTGGGGGGAGGCTCTGCCTGCCGATGATGTTTCGCAGCTGCTCGGTCATGAGGTGACGGTCGAGGGCGTGCTCGTCGAAGCGCCGCATGTGCGCGAGACGGCGCAAGGTGTGCTCGTGCGCTATACAGTGGAGGCGGAGCGCGTGCGCCTTGCCGGTGAGGAGCGGGCGGCGTCGGGGGCGCTCTACATCTCGGAGATGCGTGAAAAGGTCGGAGATTTGCCTGAGATCGGTGCGAAAATCACGGCTTTCGGGAAGCTCAAAGGCATCTACGGCTACGGCAATCCCGGGCGCATTGACGTGGAGCGCGCGGCGGCGGTCAAGGGCGTGCGTGCACGTCTTTCGGCGAAGAAGCCCGGCATCGCATGGCAGGCGGGCGAGGCGCATCCCGTGCTGCGCTTTGCCGAGCGCGTGCGCGCGGCGTACCGCGCCTCGATGGAGAGCGCGATGCCGAAGGAGGCGGCAGCGGCGATCTTCGCCATGCTCTTCGGCGGCTACGAGGGCATAAAGCCCGAGCTCGTCGAGGCTTTCACGGCGACGGGCATCGTGCACATTCTCTCGGTATCGGGCTCGCACATCACGCTCCTGGCGGCAGTCATGGCGTGGCTCGGCACGCTCCTTCGCCTGCGTCCCGCCGTGACGGCGGTCTTCGTCACCGTCGTCGTCGCCCTCTACTGCGTGCTCGCGGGCTGCGTGCCGCCGGCGCTGCGCGCGGGCGCGATGGGGCTTTTGGCTTTCTTCGCCATCGCCATGGAGCGCGAGAGCGATGCGCGCAGGCTTCTGGCGCTCGTCGGCATGGTGCTGCTCTTCTTCGAGCCGCTTCTGGCGTTCGACATCAGCTTCCAGCTGTCATTTGCGGCGACGGCGGGGCTCTTGTACCTTGCGCCGCCGTTTGCCGCATGGCTTTCGCACCTGCGCTTTCTGTCGCGCTTCGTGGCTCTGAGCCTGGCCGTGACGCTTGGGGCGCAGCTCGCAACCTTGCCGCTTCTCGCCTGGTACTTCCATCGCCTGTCGCTTTCTTCTCTCGTCGCCAACATCGTCGTCGTGCCCGTGGTGGAGCTCGTCATCGTCGCGGGGCTCTTCGCGGGGCTCGTGTCCTTCGCGCTGCCGTTTCTGGCGAAGCTCATCTTCCTCGCGGACAGCCTGCTTCTCGGGCTTGTCTACGAAAGCACGCGGCTCCTGGCAAAGGTGCCGGGCGGTGAGGTATACCTGCCGACGCTCTCCATGCCGCTTTCGCTCGCCTACTTCGCCGCGCTCGCCGTCTTTGCGCAGCCAGAGGAACGGCGAAGTGCCGTATTCGCATGGTGCAGCGAGCGGCGCAGGACGCTCTTCGCCGCGCTCTGCATCGCCGTCCTCGCCGCTGCTCTTTGGCAGATTTCGTGGCCGCAGGAGATGGCGGTGCACTTCATCGACGTGGGGCAGGGCGACGCGGCGCTCGTTGTGACGCCGCACGGCAGAGCCCTGATGATCGACACGGGCGGTACGCGCGACGGCGCTTACGACATCGGCGCGCGCGTCGATGTGCCGTACCTTCATCACTACGGCGTGCGGCGACTCGACTACATCATCCTGACGCACGCGCACGAGGATCACGCGGGCGGTGCGGGCGGCATCGTGCGCCGCCTGCCCGTCGGCATGATCTTGACGGCGCACGAGCCGCGCACGGAGTATGCGCGCGTGCTCGGCTTCTCGCTTGCCGCGCCCGAGATGCAGCACATGGCGCCTGCCGAGGCGGGCGAGCACATCGAGCTTGACGGCGTGGCGATCGACATTCTCTACGCGCCTCAGGAGGTAAGCGCTGATGGCTCGGGCAACGAATACTCGAACGTCATCCGCGTGCGCTACGGCGCGGCGTCCTTCCTCTTCACAGGCGATTTGATCGCGGCGCAGGAGAAGGCGATGCTCGACGAGGGGAAGGAGCCTCGCTGCACCGTCCTGAAGGTCGCGCACCACGGCTCGAAGACATCGACGACAGAGCCTTTCCTCGCAGCTGCCGCTCCGCGCTTCGCCGTCATCAGCGTCGGCAGGGACAACACCTTCGGACATCCCGCCGCTGAGGTTGTCGGGCGACTGCAAAATGCGGGGGCAAAAATTTACCGCACCGACGAGGACGGTGCGGTAGTCTTCCGAACGGACGGAAAGAAGATGCGCGTCGAGACGTTTCGCTGATGGTATTTTGCCGCAGGAAGCACCCCTGTCACGTATTACGACGCGGCGAAATTTATCAACGCTTTCTTAGAAATAGAGCGTCTTATCGTCAACTTGGTTCTATTTTAGGTTGACTAAAGAGAGGGCTTTGCCTATAATGAAGCAGTGACTGTGCGAGGGATTCGGAGGTGAGTCGATGGAACGCGTTTTGCATCTTGCACGCAGGATGGCAGGGCTGCGCCTTGCCGAGTACGAAGGCTCGGCGATTGCCAGAGCTTCCTGGAAGAAAGTACCGGAACCGGGAGCCGAGAGCGGCGTGCGCCTGCAAAGGCGTGGCAGTCGCTTTCTGCAGCTGAGATGCACGGAAACGGAAGAGCCTCTGGCGGGCGAAATCACCGTGAGCCTCATGCTGGGGAAAATGCGGCAGGGAAAGGCGCGAAAGGTGAAAGCCGCGACAAGAAGAGAGGGCACACCGTGGCGCGCGTTTTCGCGAGACGAGATCCTCGCGTTTGTCACGGCGGCAGGCGATGAAAACAGCATACATCGCCGCGCGCGTGCCGTCGTGCCGGGGCTTCTCATCTTTTGGGAGCTGCTGTCAGAGCATCCTCATGTGCAGTCTTTCTAGCTGCTTTTTTTCCATGCTCTCGAGGCTTTTG
>CAMURM010000055.1 GCA_947097535.1 uncultured Selenomonas sp. | reverse complement strand
CAAGCACATGGCAGAGCACATCTATATGTTCAGCGGTCCGAGCGTGCAAGTGAAGCTGCGCGTCCGTGAGCACATGATGGGACAGCTGATCGACTGGTTCGGTAAGGCGTTCCGCATCGTGCAGGAGGATGCGGATGGACTCGTTATTTCCGTTGCCTGTAATAAACTGGCGATGAAGTACTGGGCATTGCAGTACGGCGAATATGCGGAGGTCTTGGAGCCGAAAAGCCTGCGGGAAGAGATTTGTGATGCAGTCGATTATATGGGAAGCGTTTATCGGTAAGCGGCAGCCGCAAACGTTCGCTTTGTGAACATTGGATAGGCGAGCGTGAATCCGGCAAGTCCGTTCGTTGTGAAAATGATCGAGTTTTGGGAGTGTGCATCAATAAGAAGAGTTCGTTCAAGGGCAAATAAACCAAGGCGGGTTACCACTGCGCCAATAAATATGAGCAGTGGACCAGCTACAAGAAATAGAGAGTTTGCCCAATATTCAGATTTCCCTATCCAATATTGCTCACAGGGGTGTGCAAAATCACGACTTTGGGGGTGCAAATGCACCCCCTTTTGCTATGCCGAGAAGCCTTGATTCATGGATCTTTGCAGCTGATACTCTGAAGTGGTAACCGAAAACCGGACACTCATGTTACAAAAATGCTTGACCACAACCGCCCCTCCGATCGCCGTCCGCGGGCGATTGTTTTTACATCCTTTTCGCAGTAATTCAGTCCCAGTCAATATCCTCCATTTTCACGGTACATCCTTGCTTCAAATCGTGCTCTGATTCTTTCAAGCGCTCATATTCAGCAGGTGTAAGCTTTGTGAAATCAGGATCCCATGCAAGGACGAGACGGCGCAGGATTTCGTATGCAAGGCTTTGCTCTGCTTCGGGAAGTGTGTTGTACATGGTCAAGATTTCCTGTTCTTGTGCAGTCATAGTATCACTCCTTCTTTATTTGTAGATTCCACCGCGAGAGCCGATGTCGCGAATGAAGAGATAGGTTTCTCCGTCTTGATTCTGTAAATGGCTGTAGATAATCCGATACTTTCCAATGCGCAGACGATAGGATGCCGGCTTCCATCCTTGCAACATCTTTATATCACCGATGGGTGGCTGCCGAATTAAGCCAAGGATACCTGTCTTGATTCGTTCGCGTGTGGGACGGTCGGTGGATTGGAGAAATGAACGCATATCCTGCGGCACGCATTTTCTTGCCGCCATGAGCAGAGCGAAGGAGCAGCCCCAGATGCCATCCATGAACTGCATAGCACCCCGCAAGCGCTTCCTCAGCATGCAGCACCGCCACCGGTTGACTGTTCAGATAAATGAGCTTTGCAATCTTGCTCTCCATGGATTCTCTCACCTTTCGGTAAACTTGCTGTACGAGCCTGTTTTCCCCCCACTTCATCCCTCTGACCATTTCTGCACGATGCGCTCCAGCGCTTTTTGAAGCAGCTCCACCTTTTCTCCATAGTTTTTTTCATCGTATAGCACATAACCCACTGTCATATATTTACCAGCGCGAAAATCTTTCTTTTTGAACGCAGGAATCTCTTCTTTGAATGCCTCATATAAGTCGCGGCGGATTTTCGAAGCCTCCTTTTTATGTGCATCTTCGGCCTCCACCTTGACGGCAAGAATGTAATTCTCCTCGCGCGGGATGCGATAAAAACTATGTTCAAATTGCAAGTAAATAGATTCGATATATTCATATATTCCCATTGCTCGCAAGACTTTCTCATCCGTGAGCCAGTGAAACCACATCCCCATAAAGCCGCCTGCCGGATTCGACACGTATCCCCAACCTACAATCCCATATTCTTTCTTCTTGCGCGCCTGAAGGTCCGCAAAGAAACCGCGTACTGCATCTCCATCCCATTTGTCTATGGTCTTTTGGTGATACGCTTGAGTGCGAGCTTCAAGCTCCTCCAAATGGTCAAGGTAACTCGTAAATATTGCATTATTACAGCTCTTATATTTCCTCAGCAAGCAAAGGATTCGCGGTCTCGTGAACTCACAGTCCACGTGTTCTTTTTTTGACTGCTCTATAATTTTATAAAACACCGTGCGTATTTTATCTTTCGGCACCCCTTCTTTTACAAGCGTTTTCGTATACTTATCGATCTGATTTCCGTGCAGCTTCGTGTATGTCTTATCTTCGATAATCACATGAATGTCATCGACGATCACCAACGCGTCAATATTCTTATACTGTTTTCTTATGTCATCAACCTTGGTCGCATGTCCCAAACCCGGCACTTGGTGCAGGAAGTCCATGGCACATCTGTAGAGCAGCGGCTCCTCCGCCTGATGTTCCTCCATGCCATGTGCAAGCAGCCAGCAAATGAAGGCGTCCTGTGAAAGCTCGCTCGTTGCGTAATGAAATAAATTCACGTTTCCCATAAAAATCGCTCCTTTTTGTAAATTTCAAGGATTTCTTATTGGCTTCACCTATGTTTCGTCAAGCGCCAAAATGTGCTCCTATGTGGCAAAATGAGCAGCTTCCCTCACCGCTCTTCGATCACAAAGCCGCTCCAATTATCTGCGTATTGGAGGAGCAATGTCAGCTTCTCCTCGCGAGCGGCGACGGAGCGGTTGTCTGCGACATATTGCCCGTCATGGTAGACAATCGCCTGTGCCTCTTCCTCTGTCAGAGGAAAGTATGGCAGGATGAGATAAAGACTGCGAATCGGGACGCTCAGATAGACGAGATCCTTATTCCAGCGATAGAGGGAGCGTGCACCCTCCTCATCATTTTTCAAATATTGGGGCTTCCCGTGGACTCCCGCCTTTCCGAGGTCGTGGAGGAGAGCGACAACAACACAGCTTTCCGGGGAAAGATCGGGGACGATGACCGCTCGCATCTTCAGCATCGTCTCGGCGACGTTCACGCTGTGCTCCAACAGGCCGCACTCTTTGCACAGATGATACTTCGTGGAGGCAGGTGCCGTGAGATACGCCGTCTGCCGTTCGATGAAGGCCATCAACGCAACAAACTCATGCCGGCGGCTCTTCACCATGTCTTTGATTTTCTGATAACGCATCATCAGCTCCACGTCGAGATGCAGGAGCATAGTCCCCCGTGGAGTCTGCGGCGTGCCGAGCATCTTGCTGAACACATCGCCATAGAAATCTTCCCACGCCGCGCGCGTCATTTTATAGCCGTGATATTCGGCTCGATGCTCTTCCAGAGTCGGATCGCCGACCACGTTCAGCAGGACAAGCCGCACATCGGAGAAGTACTGCGGCACACAACGCGCCTGCATCTCATAGAGGAAGGCAAGACGATTTGCCAGCTGATAATGCCCGTCCGTCCACAGGGAGAAATCTCCTTGCGGGAAATATGTATCGTGATATTTGCGCAGCGTATTCTTGATCGTATCTATGCTCACGGGATCCGTAGCTCCCAGCTTCTGCCCTTCCGCCTCTTTGCGATGCGCCTTTGCCTCCACAAGATAGAGCGCGCCGCTGGTCTTACCGATGGCGATGCCGTCCCACTGCGGCTGATTCGACGGCCAGAAATCAAAGAGCGCTGTCTTAGCTGCACCGGGAAAAAGCGCCGCCATAGCTTCCTGCTGATTCAGACTGTATTCCTTGAAATTGTTCTCCGGGCGCGGGGCGACCCACGTCACCTCCTCGCCAAGCTGCGCTGCAAACATCCGTGCCAGCGAGGGAAACTCCTTCTCCTCCACCAGGTGCTGCACCCAGAGGCGGCTTCCCGCCACGGCTTTGCCTTCTGCCAAATTGCTCTTTCCTGCTGCCATTTCATTACCTCCCTCTCTTGTCGCCACTATCCGTATATTCGACACATGGAATACGATTTCCTACGAAACAGAAAACCCTACGGGGCTATGACTGCTTGGGGCAGTCTGCAAAGCTGTGACATCGAAGTCACCGACGGTGAGCTGCCGCAGGTCTTCCTTTGTGAGCGGCTGTCCCTCGTGAAGCGTACAAAGCCGCTGCGCCTGACGCATGAGCGCCTGTTCGAAGACATTTCGTACGAAGCGTCCGTTGCCGAAGTCCGGCTGCCTGCAAACTGCCTCAAAGCGCTTGCGGCAGTGCGCGACGATCTCTTCGGTGAGGGTGCAGCCTTTTTTCCGTGCGATGAGCCGCAGGATTTCTGCAAGTTCCGCCGGCGTGTAGTCGGGAAAGTCCACATGAAATGCGATGCGGCTGCGCAGACCTTCGTTGGTGGCGAGAAACGCCTCCATCTTCTTTGGGTAGCCGGCGAAAATGACGATCACATCCTCGCGATGGTTTTCCATCTCCTGTACGATGGTGTTGATCGCCTCGTCCCCGTAGCTGCCGGAGCGGTCATCCATGAGCGCGTACGCTTCGTCGATGAAGAGGATGCCGCCGCGCGCCGCACGGAATTTCTCTTTGACCTGCACCGCCGTCCAGCCGACGTACCTGCCCACGAGATCGGCGCGTCCGCATTCGACGAAGTGTCCCGTGTCAAGGATGTTCTCCTTGCTCAGGATGTCGGCGAGCAAGCGGGCAACCGTCGTCTTTGCGCTGCCCGGATTGCCCGTGAAGCACATGTGCATGGCTGGGCGCTGCGCGTCCATGTCGAGTTCGGATCGCCGCTTCTGCACGGCGAACGAAGCGACGATCTGCCGTACGAGTTCCTTTTGCCTTTTCAGGCCGATCATCTCCTGCAGCGCGACCTTTGCATCCTGCTCCGACTTCTTCGCCGTCGTCTCCCTATAAAACTCGATGTCCTGATACGCTCGGTAGGTCTTGGCCTTCAGTGCGTCCCGATACAGTTTCTCATGAATCTGGTGAATGTCCGAGGCGCGGAAGGTATGCCGCTCTCCGAGCGCCTGCTCCAGTTCGCGCGTGCTGTAGTGGGGCATCGACGACTGAGCGTCGAGCTTTTGCAGGTACGCGACTGCCTGCGCACGGCTGCCCGCGCCCTCTTCGATGTGTACGAAGGAGATGTCTTCCTGCAGGGAGGTCAGAAGTTTTTTCACTGCTCTCGTCTGCGTATGGAACTCCACAAGGATGAAGAGCGTGTCTCGCTGATATTTGCAGATGATCTTTCCGAAATATTCAACAACTCGCTCGTAGCTTCCTACATAGTTTTCTTCCTCTTCGCTGCAGCCGCACATTTCAATGACGACGACGCCTCCCTTCGCATGGTGCAGCAAATGCTCGAGATCCTCCTCATTGTAACAGGTGTCCTTGATGCTATGAATGCGGTTGACTCTTTGCCCCACGAGGCGCTTATTAGCGTGGAGCGCACGAGCAAGAAGGCGCGTCATCGCCATCGCCGCCTCCGAATTTCCCGCTGCGATATGGTAATGCACGGGATGTCCGTAGAACATCCTGCGCTCGTTCTGCGCATCATAAATCCGCGCCAGTTCTGCTAAAAAGCTGCTGTCCGCCAACAGACCTTCCGCTTCAAGATTCGCCTGCGCATTCGAGAGACGAGGCCTCACCTGGAGGATTTCTTCTGTCAACTGGAAGTCCGAATTGTCTGCATAGTTGAGGTTCATCTCATAAAAGGGATTGCCGAAATTGATATAATTCTTTTTGTCACAGACTTCAAAATAATTTACGAACTGTTCACGCGTGATTTCGCGCAGGGTGTGGACGGCAATTTCCTGCACGTCGCACACCTCGGCGAACATGGGAGCGAGCTTCTTCACGAACTGCCCTGCGGTCATCGTTTTCATCTGATTCAAGGCGGCGCACATATGAAAGCCGTTCGGAAAGAGGCGGTCGATGAAGAGCAGAACCATTGCGTCCGTGTACACTTCCCTGAGCGCATCATTAAGGTTGGCGAGCCGCTTTTCCCGCTTGTGGTGCGCGTTAAAGATGGAGAGATATTTGTTCGGATCGCGGGAGTCTTCGCTTGAAACGGTCTGCATCGCCTTTGTCAGATTGCATGTTACCTGAAATTCATAAAACAGCATCGTTCTCACTCCTTCGCTTCAAACCTTTTCCTGCCGATGATTCCTCTATGAAGTTGTCAAGGAACAAATAGGGCGGCCGCCGTCTGACAGTCTCTTCAGACTCCGTAGCGCCTGCACATGCGTAGCAGCACATTCTTCAGAGCCTCGCGCAGATGCGCAGGCTCGATGATCTCGACGTATGCGCCGAACTGAAGCGCCCAATACTTCATCGCCTCTTCGTTGCAGCGCAGCGTCACGATGATGCGCCCGTCTCCCTCGGGGCGGATATGGAAATCCCTGCCGAACCAGTCCGTAAGAGAATCCATCATAGAGACTTCTGTCCGAAGCCGCACCGTGACGCTCTTGCCGCTGAACATGTAGATGTGCTCTGCCATGTGGCGCGGCAGGCTGAAGCCTCGCGCAAGCTCTCCGATGTCCTTCTTCGGCTTCCTTGGTTCAGAGAGCATTTCGATGCCGGTGATGCGGTCAAGGCGGTAATGCGAGATATTGTCGTATGCGTCGTAGTTGCCGATGAGGTAGTACCAGCCGTTCTGTGCGACCAGCTGATAGGGATTCACCACATACGGCTCACTGCGCCGCGGATGCAGACGGAAATCCGTGCCGCAGCGATTGTAGGTGAACCGCACCTTGCGTTTCGCTTCGATGGCGTCGTTCAGCACGTCGAGGGAAATCATCACCTGTGTATTCTCCGCATGGTACAGCTTCGACAGATGCGCTACATGGGACACCTTCGGCTGGAAATAACGGCTGCCAAGAGACTTCAGTTTTTCAATCAGGCGATTCGCCTGATCGGCAGAAAGTCCTCGCGCAAAGAGAACGCTGTCGATCAGCATGCGCAGTTCCGAATTGTCAAACGTCCGCGAAATGAGTACATAGCCCCCTCGCGTCTCGATATCATGCCCCATCTCCTGCAACGCCTCGACGTTGCTGCGCACGGAACGCCGATCGCAGGTAACTCCATAAGTCAGCTGCAGCAGTCGGATGATCTCCTTCTGCGTCAGCCGATGCTGTTCATCAGAGTGCGTGCGCAGAATCTCAAGAATCATCATACCGAGCAGCTTTTTACCTGTACTTGCATACATGACGCATTCCCCCCTCCTTTGCAAGTAGTATAACACAGCGGATGTACAAAAAAATGCACATCCGCTGTGTTATTGGTTTTTCTCTTGTCTTTTTTCCATCGGGATTCGTCCGTCTTCAACATCACTCACCAATTCTTCTTCGAGCGCCAGAACGACGGGTAGAGCATGACGAGCAGCGTGAAGAATTCGAGCCGGCCGAGCAGCATGGCGAAGCAGAGGATGCCTTTCGTGAAGTCGGAAAGACCCGCATAGTTTTCCGTCGCACCCGCGATGCCGAACGCAGGGCCGATGCAGCCGACAGTTGTCACGCTGATGCCGATGGCGTCGAAGGTCTTGATGTTGTCCGCCGTCATGAGGACGGCGAAGAAGGCGATGGCGAGGACGTAGAGGAAGAAGAAGACCGCCGTGCGGTGGAGCGTCGCTTCATCGACGAGTCCGCCGTTCATGCGCACGGGCGTCGTGACGCGCGGGTGGAGCTTTTCCAGCACGATCGTGCGCACCATGCGAAAGAGCAGGAGGATGCGCGAGATCTTGAGCCCCGCCGCCGTCGAGCCGACGCAGCCGCCCGCGAGCATGAGGAGGAGCAGGATGCCTTTGGAGAAGCCCGTCCACATTTCGTAGTCGGCGGAGACGAAGCCCGTCGTCGAGAGCGAGGTCGCCTGAAAGAGGGCGAAGCGCAGGGCGTTCGGCACATCGTAGAGGCCGCGGTAGAAGAGGTCTGCCGCGATGAGCAGCACGGCGCCGCCGACGATCGCGAGGTATGCCTTGAACTCGGAGTTTCGCCAGAGAACCTGCGGACCTTTCTTGTAGACGCGGTAGTAAAGACCGAAGCTGCCGCCCGAGATGAACATGAAGAGCGACATCCAAAGTTCGATCGCAGGGCTCTTGAAGTGCGCTGCGCTCGCGTTATAAGTGGAGAAGCCGCCCGTGCCGATCGTCGACATCGCGTGGTTTACGGCGTCGAGCGCGC
>CAMURM010000054.1 GCA_947097535.1 uncultured Selenomonas sp. | reverse complement strand
TGATCAATCTGCTCTTTCCCGTCGCCATCATGATCGGCAAGGTGTTCGGCTTCAATCGCCGCCGCATTGAGCGCTCTTTCATCGAGGTCAGCAATCAGATCATTCACCATCGCGGCATCAAGGTGCACGCGAACGAGCTGCTCGTCGTCACGCCGCACTGCCTGCAGCTTGCGACGTGCCCGCACAAGATCACGCGCGACCCGCATAACTGCAAGCGCTGCGGCGGCTGCGACGTCGGCGCGCTCGTCAATCTCGCCGATGAGATGGGCTTCCACTTCTTCATCGTGACGGGCGGCACGCTCGCGCGCCAGACGGTCAAGAAGATCCGCCCCAAGGCGGTGATGGCGATTGCCTGCGAGCGCGACCTGACGAGCGGCATACAAGACGTCTATCCGCTGCCCGCCGTCGGCGTGCTGAACATCCGCCCGAACGGGCCGTGCTTCAACACACACGTCGACATCGAGAAGGTGCGCGAGGAGATCAAAAAGTTTTTGATTGAAGACGAGCCGGAAAAGAAGAAGGAAAAGGACGCGGAAGATTGAAGGAGGGGAATGCCTGCATGGATAAGGCGCGGGAAACGGCGCTCAAAGCGCTTCATGAAGTGAATGAGAAGGGCGCCTATGCCAACGTGGCACTGGCGCGTGCTTTGCGCGCCGCGAACCTCTCCGATATGGACCGCCGCTTTGCGACGGAGCTCGTTTACGGTGCGGTGAAGGCGGGCGGCACGCTCGATTGGATGCTGCGGCGCTATGTGAACCGCCCGCTGTCCAAGATCCCGCCCATGGTGCGGGATATTTTGCGTTTAGGCATCTACCAGCTTTTCTTCATGGCGCGCGTGCCCGCGTCCGCCGCCTGCAATACGGCGGTGGAGATGACGAAACGCTGCAGCCATGCGGGGACGGTCAAGTTTGTCAACGCCGTGCTGCGCACGGCAGCGCGCGAGCCGGAAAAAGTGGCGTTTCCCGCAGGCGCGGCGCAGGCGGCGCAAGGGCTCGCTCTTGCCGCGCAGCATCCTCAGTGGCTCGTAGAGCGCTGGCTCAAGGCGTTCGGCTATGAGGAGACGAAGGCGCTCTGCGATTTCGACAATGCGCAGGCGGTGCTGTCCTTGCGCACGAATACGCTGAAGACTACGCGGGAAGCGCTCCTGACGCGTCTCGGCGAGGAGGGCGTCGAGGCGGTGCCGTCCGACTGGGCGCCCGAGGGCATCCTCTGTCAGCGCCACGGCTCCCTCGATGCCCTGGCATCGCTGCAGCAGGGGCTCTTCCAGGTGCAGGATGAAAGCTCGATGCTCGTCGCGCACGTCCTCGCGCCCGTGCCCGGCGAATTCGTGCTCGACGTCTGCAGCGCGCCGGGCGGCAAGACGACGCACATCGCCGCGCGCATGGCAGATCGCGGGCGCATCGTCGCGCTCGACATCCACGAGCACAAGCTGCGCCGCGTGGCAGAAAACTGCGAGCGCCTCGGCATAACGTCGGTGGAGCCGCTGCTTCTCGATGCGCGCGAGGCCGGCGCGCGCTTTTCCCGTCAGGCTGACCGCGTGCTCGTCGACGCGCCGTGCTCGGGACTCGGTGTGCTGCGGCGCAAGCCCGATGCGCGCTGGCGCAAGACGCCCGAGGAGATCGCCGCGCTCGCGCCCTTGCAGCGCGCGATCCTCAAGAGCGCAGCCGAGGCCGTAAAGCCCGGCGGCGTGCTCGTCTACAGCACCTGCACGATCGAGCGCGGGGAAAACGAAGCGGTCGTCGAAGATTTTCTCGCGCAGCATGAAGATTTCACACTGGAGTGCGTCGGCGACCTTTTGCCCGGGAAGAAACGCCCGGAGACGATGCTGCAGCTCTATCCGCAGCGCGACGGCACGGACGGCTTCTTCATCGCGCGCCTGAGAAGAAGGTGAGCGCATGAAGAACATCTTCGGCATGACGCTGGAGGAGCTGCAGGAAGAATTCTCCGCCGCGCGGCTGGAAAAGTACCGCGCGAAGCAGGTGGCATCATGGCTCTATCAGAAGCACGCGAAGAGCTTTGCCGCCATGACGAATCTGCCGAAGAGCCTGCGCGCGGCTCTTTCGGAGAAGTATTGCATCGACGTGCCTGCCCTGCGCACGCGGCTCGACGCCGCCGACGGCAGGACGAGCAAATTCCTGCTCGCCTTTGCCGACGACGCGGCTGTTGAAGCCGTGCTGATGCGCCAGCCGTACGGCAACAGTATATGCATCTCGACGCAGGCGGGCTGCAATATGGGCTGCGCCTTCTGCGCCTCGACGCTGCACGGGCTGGCGCGCGACCTGACGGCGGGGGAGATGCTCGCAGAGGTGCTCTTCATCGAGGAGATGCTCGAAAAAGAGGGCGAGAAGGTCGATACGATGGTCTTGATGGGCTCGGGCGAGCCTTTGATGAACTATGCGAATGTCGTGCGCTTCCTGCGCCTTCTGCACGAAGACTATGTGCTGAACATGAGCTATCGCAGCATCGCCATATCGACCTCGGGCATCGTTCCCGCCATCGACCTACTCGCCGAAGAGGGCATGCCCGTCACGCTCTCCATATCGCTTCATGCGCCGCGCGACGATCTGCGCTCCGAGCTCATGCCGATCAACCGCAGGTATCCGCTGGCAGATGTCGTGGCGGCGGGGAGGCGCTATGCGGAAAAGACGGGGCGGCGCGTCACCTACGAATACATCCTGATTCGCGACGTGAACGATGGTGAGCGCGAGGCGAGGGAGCTGGCAGAGCTTCTCCGCGGGCAGCTCGCGAGCGTCAACCTCATTCCCATCAATCCCGTGGCGGAGCGCGGCTTCGAGCGGCCGGAGGAGGAGCGAACAGCTGCCTTCTGTCGCTTTCTTGAGCGCCGCCGCATCACCGCTACGATCCGGCGCGAGATGGGCAGCGACATACAGGCGGCGTGCGGGCAGCTGCGCAACCGCCACATGAACGGCAGCAAAACGGTACGATAAGATTGTGAGGGGTTCCATGGCCTTTACAAAATGGGAAACATTTCTGGAAGATCATATCGAAGGCTTCTTCAATAAGAAATTCGGCAGCGCCCTTGAGCCGATCGAGGTCGAGAAAAAGCTGGAAAAGGAAATTGCGAGTGCTAAGAAGCGCACGAAGAAGGGAGCGAAGGAATGGCTCCTGCCGAACGAGTACACGATCTCGATGAACGAAGACGACTGCCACCACCTTTCTTCGCAGCGTTTTCTCGACGAGCTTTATGTTCTGGCGGAAAAAAAGGTCATTGTGCTCGACGCCTTTATGGACGGCAAGCTTGCCATCCGCATTCAAAAGGATGCCGAGCTCTCCCTCGGCCTGTGCCGTATAAAATCCGCCTTTTCCGATATGGTGCAGCGCGTGGCGCAGGCAGTCGAGGAGCAGCACACGATCGTGCTGCAGCGCCCGTCGTTTCAGGCACCGCTCAACTTGCCGACGGAATACGAGATCGCCTCTCTGCGCGTCGTGCAGGGGGCGGATCTCGACTCGTACCTTGCTATCGGCGAGAAGAAGATCTTTCTCGGCAGGCGCGAGCGCAGCGATTTCATACTGACCGACCCCAACGCTTCGCGCGTCCATGCCTCGATCCGCTACGAGCGCCATCGCCACTTCCTGCAGGACGAGCAGAGTACGAACGGCACGCTTCTCAACGAGCGTCCCGTGCTCGAAGCATGGCTGCGTCATGGCGATGAGATTCAGATCGGGAACTCCATCCTGCGTTACGAGGTGATATGATTGCCGGGCACTGATTTTTTACTTCGCGCTTTGAGCGTGCTCTTCCAATACGGCATTTTACTGCTGCTCTTCCGCTTCATCGCGCGTCTCGCAAAGGCGATGTTCGAGGATACCAAAGTCCTGCAAGAGGAGATCAAGCCGCGCGAGACACTGCCGAGCGAAGCTGTACTGAGCGTCGTCGAGGCAGGGGAGGCGGCGCTTGCGGGCAAGCGCTTCGCCTTCACGCAGGGAATCACGATCGGGCGCAGTGACGACAACGACATCCGCATCCCGGATTCCTTCGTATCGCACCGCCATGCCCGCGTATATCTTGTAAACAATCAATACGTCATCGAGGATATGGGTAGCATGAACCACACCTATCTGAACGATGGCATCCTGCAGGGCAAGGCTTACCTGAAGCCGGGAGATCTCATACGCATCGGCTTCGTTACACTGAGGTTTGAGAGGTGATTTTTTTGAAGGTCTTTGCAGCGACGGACAGGGGTAGGGTGCGCGAGACGAACGAGGATGCCTGCGCCTTCGTGCCTCCCGATACCTATGTGGTCGCCGACGGCATGGGAGGCTACGCCGCCGGCGAGGTGGCGAGCGCGATGCTCATCGACACGTTCCGCGAAATCTTTTCTGAGGCACGGCAGGAGCGCAGCGAAGAAGCGCTGCGCCGCGCCGTGCAGGCGGCGAACCGCAAGATCCTGCAGGCAGCGACGGCGGATGCGGCGCGAAAGGGCATGGGCACGACGGTCGTCGCCCTGCAGCACGAGGGCGATGCGGCATATTGGGCGCATGTGGGCGACAGTCGCCTCTACCTTCTGCGCGCCGGGGAGCTCAAATGCCTCACGCGCGATCACTCCTTCGTGCAGGATCTCGTTGAAAAAGGCTCCATCACGAAGGAGGAAGCGGCGCACCATCCGAAAAGGAACCTTCTGACGCGTGCGGTCGGCGTCGAGGAAAACCTCAGCGTCGATACGGGAAGTTTCAAGATTGAGACAGGCGATACATTCCTCCTCTGCTCGGACGGATTGACGAATATGGTCGGGGAAGCTGCCATCCGCGAGACTTTGCAGGGAGAAGCCGCGGACAAGGCGCGCTGCCTCATCGACATGGCTCTCATGGCGGGCGGCCTCGACAATATCAGCGTCATCGTTGCACAGTGCGATGAAGGCGAGTAAATGGTATCTGCTGTCGGCTTCGCTCGGCATCCTGCTGCTGGGCACGGGCGTGCTGCTTCTCGCGCATCGCCTGCCGACAGATACACCCCTCCTTTTGTGGGGCGGCGCCGTCATCGTCCTCGCGCTTTTCGCGCAGTTCGCCGTGGAAAGAGCGCGCGCTTCCATGGAATCGACGCTCTTTTCCGTGGCCATGCTGCTCGCAAGCCTCGGCGTCATCATGATCGGACGCTTGAAGCCCGCGCTCTTTCTGACGCAGATGCGCTGGCTGCTTCTCGGCATCCTCGTCTACATCGTCGTCGTCTTTTTCGGCGAAAGGCTTCTGCGCCTGCTCTCGTATCCGTATCTTCTCGGCATCTTCTGCCTGCTGCTCCTGTGCTCTGCGCTCCTTTTCGGCACGGAGATCGGCGGCAGCCGCAACTGGATCGTCCTCGGCTCGTTTGCCGTGCAGCCGTCGGAGTTCGGCAAGATCGTCATCATCATGTTTCTCGCCTCCTATCTGGCGGAACATCGGGAGGTTTTGACGCTGCCGCGCCACAGGCTCCTCGGGCTGAAGCTTCCCGTCCTGCGCTTCATCGCGCCGCTCCTCTGTATATGGGGCATCGCCATCTTGATGTTCGTCGTACAGCGCGATCTCGGCTCAGCTCTGCTCTTTTTCGGCATCGCGGTATTCATGACGTACATGGCGACGGGGCGGAAATCTTACGTTGTGCTCGCCCTCGTCGTCTTCCTCGGCGCGGCCGTGCTCAGCTACTTCCTGTTCGCGCATGTGCGCGTGCGCTTCAATATCTGGCTCGACCCGTGGGCGGATCCTTCCGGCGGCGCCTATCAGGTCGTGCAGTCGCTCTTCGCGTTCGGCGCGGGCGGCGTCTGGGGCACGGGCTTCGCCCATGGCCATCCGAACCTTATCCCCGAGGTGCATACGGACCTCATCTTCGCGGCGATTGCCGAGGAGCTCGGCCTTCTCGGCTCGCTGGGCGTCATGCTCGTCTTCGCGCTTCTCTTTTACCGCAGCATACGCATCGCGCTCGCCTGCCGCGAGGAAAAGAGGCAGCTGCTCGCCGCCGGCGTCGCCGTGGTATTCTTCCTGCAAGCCTTCATCATCATCGCGGGCGTGACGAAATTCCTGCCGCTGACGGGCATAACCTTGCCCTTCGTGAGCTACGGCGGCAGCTCGATGATCTCAAGCTTCATCCTGCTCGGCATTTTGACCGTACTGTCCAAAAAGGAGAATCGCCATGTTGGAGCGAAATAGTAGAAAGTACATCCTGCGCTCAGCCGTCTTTCTGCTGCTCACATTTTCCTGCCTGGCGCTTTATGTCGTTTATTTGCAAGTCTGGCGGGCGGACGAACTTTCCGAGCATCCGCTGAATCGCCGCGCAGCAGCCGCTGAGGATAGCGTGCAGCGCGGCAGTATCTTCGATCGCCGGGGCGAGGCCATCGCTTTGAGTCCCGCCGCCGGTGAGCGCCGCTACCCCTACGGCAGGATCATGGCGCCCGTCACGGGCTATCTCGACGATACGATCGGCAGCACGGGCATCGAAGCGTACAAGGGCGCGGAGCTTGCCGGGAACAGCCGCCTTTTGGGGCGCCTGGGGCCGATCGCGCAGCTGTTTTCTGCCGATCGCGGCGATGACGTCTACCTGACGATCGATGCCGCCCTGCAGGAAACGGCGTACGAGGCGCTCGGCGAGCGGCGCGGTGCCGTCGTTATGATCGACGCCGAAACGGGCGCGGTGCTCGCGCTCGTTTCGCGGCCTTCCTTCGATCCGACCGATATGCAGGCGCAATGGAGCGAGCTGCGGCAGGATGAAGCGAGCCCGCTGCTCAATCGCGCATTGCAGGGACTGTACCCGCCGGGCTCGACGATCAAGCCCCTGATCCTCGACGCGGCTTTGGAGAATGAAGTTACAAACAGCAGGGAAATCTTCGACTGCACGGGGGCGCTCGAAGTCGGCGACTCCGTCATCCATGAAAGCCACGGCGCCGTGCATGGCAGGATCGATGCGGAACACGCGCTGATCGAGTCCTGCAATACGACGTTCGCCACGCTCGCCCTGCGCCTCGGCGGCAAACACCTAGCGGACGCTTTTCGGCGCTTCGGCTTTGATCAGACGGCCGCGGGAGAGCTTCCGGAAGCCGTCTCGCATCTGCCCGACTTCACCTCGCTCGGTCAGGGCGATACGGCGCAGATTGGCATAGGGCAGAGCACGCTTCTCGTCACGCCGCTTCACATGGCGCTCGTGGCTGCCGCATTTGCAAACGGCGGTGTCGTCATGAAGCCGTATCTGGTCGAGCGCGTCGTGACGCCGGGCGGCATCACAATAGAACAGCATCAAAGGGAGAAATGGTTCGAGGCCACGACGGCGGCGCGCGCCACTTTGATTTATGGCTTTATGGAAGAAGTCGTACAGGAAGGAACCGGTACGGCGGCGGCGATCTCGGGTGTCCGCGTGGCGGGCAAGACGGGGACAGCCGAAAATGCGGGCAGGGATCATGCGTGGTTCATCGGCTCGGCGGAAGTAAGAGGCCGCAAGGCGGCTTTTGCCGTCATCGTAGAGAACAGCGGCGGAGGCGGCACGGAAGCTGCGCCAATCGCAAGGAAGCTGATTGAGAAGTTGCAAGAGGATTATTAGGAGGCAGTGCCATGGAACAACGCATTTTAGGCAACCGCTATGAACTCGTGGAGCTCGTTGGCAGCGGTGGCATGGCGGATGTATATAAAGCGCACGACAAGCTCCTCGACCGCACCGTGGCGGTCAAGGTGCTTCATGCCCAGTTTGCAAGCGACGCGGAATTTGTGGCGCGCTTCCAGCGCGAAGCGCAGGGCGCGGCGAAGATGTCGCACCCCAATATCGTCAATATTTACGATGTCGGGCAGGAAGGCAAGTGCCATTACATCGTCATGGAATACGTTTCCGGCCAGACCCTGCGCGAGGAGCTCGATGCGGGCGGCCGCCTGCCTGTCAGCACGGCGCTTGCCATCGCGCGTCAGATCGCCGAAGCGCTCCATCATGCACACCAAAACGGTCTCGTTCATTGCGATATCAAGCCGCACAACATCCTCGTGATGGAGGACGGGCGCATCAAGGTCG
>CAMURM010000053.1 GCA_947097535.1 uncultured Selenomonas sp. | reverse complement strand
CGTTTGCTTGTATGCAGTATCTTTTTCAGCAGTTTGTTCATGGGAGCGATTTGTCATGCGGGACTGTATGATAACCCTACCGTTGCCATCATGCCGTTCCGAAACAAGACATCCGTCAACTGGGAGAATTTCGGTGATTGTTCAGATCAGGCAAAAGCTCGCTTGAATGCATTGGTGCTGGAGCGTCCGGATATCTTTACCGATGCAGATCGGGATGAGCTTTCTGATATTGTTGGTGAACAAAGTCTTGCGCAGACCGGTTTGACGGATCCGTCGAATGCTGTGGAGATGGGAAAGCTGCTTTCTGCGGAGTATAAGATCTATGGCAGTATCACGGCTCTTGCGACGAAGGAAAATCATGTTCATGTAGGTTTTGATAATGCCAGCGGCGGCAATGCACAGCATAATGTCCATGCGTATGTGATGCTTAAGGTCGTGGAAGTAAAGACAGGGCGCGTCGTCCTTATCGGTATGGGCACGGGCGAGTCGGCGAGCACGCACACGGACATAAAAATTGATGATAAAAGCCTTCAGTTGGGAACCGTGAGGGTCAGCAGCGTACAGGCGATCAATGCTGTTGATAAAGCCGTGGAGGATGCTGTCTATGGCAAGGAAGGGATCTTCACCAAGATGGGCTTTAAGAAGCTTCCGACAGGGAGGAGAGGCTGATGAAGTGCAAGTACGCGGCAGTTCTCGCGGCAGTATTTTTTTCCTTTGCGGCGCCTGCGGCAGCGGAGCAGCCGGCAGCGGATGCGTATCGCGAGATGATTCAAGCGGGAAAGTTTTTCCTTGACTATACCGAAGGCAATGTGGAGCATCGTCTGACGCAAAGCGACGGCAGTCGGATCGTCGAGCGAAACGCCCCGGGCGCGAAAGGTCAAAGCAAGGCATACAAGATCGAGGCGATCTACAGAGACGGCAAGTATTATAAGTTTGCGACACAGGAAGGTAAGCGCATCGCGCATGTCTTGCCCGAAGGGATGCTCGGAAACGCGGCGCTGAATCCCGAAGAGGGATGGGACGACGTATCAAAGCAGCTCGCTCTGCCGGAAGCTCTGGCCGTATTTTCATGGAATGACCGCTGGGTCTATCATGCTCCGAGTGTGACAGAGCCGGTCTATAACGGCAGCTCAGAGCGCAAGGTTGACGACAAGAGCTATGCGTGCGATCAGTATAGCAGCGATATTCTCACACAGGCGGGCACTACGGCAGGGAAGCTCATCTACAATATGCTTTATGCGGATGGACGGCTTGCCATCATACAAAAGTATCTCTTGTATGATGGGCAGGAAAAGCTTGTGCAAACCTTAAAGATTCGCGAGTTCACGACGGAGATTCCCGCAGATGCCTTCGAGGTGACGCCGGAGGTCAAGGTCTTTAACGCGAGTATGGGAGATATGAGCGATCTTCTGGGAGTTCAGCTGCAGGTGGAGGTCTTAGGAGGGGAAAAGGATGCGAAATAAGCTGTTGGCAGCGCTTTGCCTGACGCTGCTATGGATAGCTGCCGCTGCGCCTTTCGCCGACGCGGCGAAGCTCGACGCTTACCGTCAGATGATACAGGCGAGGAGCTGCACGGTCCGCTTTGAAAACATCACGCCGCCGGAGCGCGCACACAACAAGGATAAGCGGCAGATCTCGTACGACTGGGACAGCAAGGAGATGCTCACTGCGCCGCAGTATGTGAACCGCAGCTACGAAGGCATATTGGTACTGCACGGGGCGGATCTGTATGAGGAGCGCAATTACGGCGACTACAGCAAATGCCGTTTGACAAAGGCGGATAAGGTGTATCAGTTTGCCCGCCAGAAGGTGAAAAAGGATAAGGAAAAATATTATTCGGCAAGCGGCGAGGGACAGGTTTCCGCTTATGCGGCGGATGAAGAGAGCCGACTCGTCTACGGTGAGACTTTTGGCGACGGCGACGTCACGCGCCTTTTGCAGATTCTTCTTCCGGCAGACAAAAAGCCGCTGGGCACGCCGCGCTATACATTCGTGGGACAGGGAAGCTTGCCGGACGGTCAGAGCTATGAGGACTACCGCACGGAGGACGGCGGTGTGCTGGAAGCCGTGCGCTTTTATTTCAAGGGAGAAAGTCTGGTGCGCATCGCTTCGATGTCGTATTGGCAGCAGGACGGCGGTATCGTGAAGGGGCGCAAATGCATCTTGAAGATCAACGAATTTTCTTCCGTGCCGGATGAAAAGCTCCTGACCTTGCCGTCGGAACTGAAAGATAATACGAAGTGAGGGAGGGGAGTCTATGAAGAAGATTTTTTCTTTCGCATGCGCAGCTCTGGTGCTGGGCTTCTTTGGCAATGCTTCGGCAGCAGAGGAGTCGTCGAGTGCCGTGACTAAGAATCCGACGTGTGTTTTGATGAAGTTTACCGATGATACGCGCTTTCAGGGACTCGACACGAGCGACAGGCTTTCGGAGAATTTAATGGTGAAGCTCCTGCAGAGCGGGCAGTTCAATCTGCAGGAACATCAGCAGTATGTAAATGACGATATAGAAAAGCAGCTCACAGAGGACAACTATCCGGCAGTGATCGCCGGCAGGGCGGCGATCGAGCAGGGCGATTTCAACGCTGTTTTTGAAAGTCCTTCGTTCGCTGATGTGTCGGCGCAGACTTTGTCAACGGCAGGCGTTGGGCAGACGATCGCCCCGGCGGTCACGGCGAAGATCGGAGCCGAGCAGAATGCCGATTACCTCATACAGGGAACGGTGCTCGATATAGGCGTGGGCTCGTGGGAGGATTTGGACTTTCAGTCGGGCGTGAGTATCGCTAACGCTGTTGTGCAGAATATCGGCGGGCTTGGTATATGGGGCGGTATTCTCGGCAATATATTGACGTCGAGCAGCAAGGAGGAGACCGGCTTCGGCATTCTGGCGGATGTGCGCATCATCAAGGCAGCCACGGGGGAGATCGTCTGGAGCAAGCGTGTTTATGAGAAAGCGAGTGCTTCCCGAATAAACGCTGTGTTTTTCTCATCGGGAGAGAGCAGGGCAACATCGAAGATTTACGATAAGACCGTGGAGAAAGTATCCGACAAGATTATGAAGGAGCTTCTTTCCGATATGAAGGCACATAAGCTGTTTCAATGAGGAGGTTGGTTTTCATGGTTTGGCGCTGGCTTTTACTGTTTCCGCTGCTTTTTTTGACCTGTGCAGTGGGACATGCCGCGCAGAAGGTTCCTGCGCATGCGAATGTCGTCGTCATGGACATCGGCGAATACGGCAATCTCAAAGCGCAGGGATTTAATGCGACGGCTTCTGTGACAGACTATGTGATAGCAGCGTTGGCTAAGGAAAGCGAATTTCAGCTGTATAGCTGCGATCCGGAGGTTGTGCGTGACATGCTGGCAGAAAGCGGCATGAAAGATGCGGGCCTGAGCAGCTTGCAAGCAGCCGCAGAAATCAGCAGCCTCTTCCATGCAGACTATATCGTCTATGGCAAGATTCACGATCTGGGACTTTCCGAGGGCGATACCAGCGTGCCGTTTTACAACAATGAACGCTATATGGTGACGGCGAATATTGTGCTCCGCATGGTGAACGCGCGGACGGGCGCGATCGTCATGGCGGCAAAGGGAAAAGGCGAGGCGGCTTCGTCATCGAATACGGTGGATTATGTCAATATTGCCGCGCTGGCTTTGCAGGATCCGGATCTGTTTCGAGTAAACGGAACGCTCAGCACGGGCGGAACACGGGCGTCGAGTGACGATGTAAAGACGGCACTGCAGGCGGCGTCGACGGATGCTGTCGTAAATCTCATGGATCATTTGCAAGGGAAAAACAGGAAACGGGGTAATCGAGGATGAAGGATTTGAAAAAGAAAGTGATGCTTTGCACCCTGGCCGGTGTTTTTGCGATCGGAGGCTCTGCCGTTGCACTGCCTGATTTCAATGCGGTGCCTGCGGGGCTCTTCATGCAGCAGGCAGAAGCTGCCGAGGGCGGACTGCATTGGGAGGACGGCAAGGTCGTCGCCGTGGGCTACGGCGTACCGCCGACGGGGGTGTATGGTGCGCGTGCCAACTTGCTCGCGCGCCGCGCGGCTGTTGTCGATGCACAGCGCAACCTTGCGGAGTTCATCCAAGGGACGCAGATCGATGCGGAAACGACGCTTTACAATTACATGACGGAAAACGATACGGTGAAGACGCGAGTCAGCGCGCTCATCCAAGGCGCCACAATCGTGGAAGAAGAAGCGATGAGTGACGGCAGCTATCGCGTCACGATGTCGGTGCCGCTTTATGGTGCGGGAAAGAGTGTTTCTTCAGCAATTTTGCCGGCACTGCGCGAGAACAAAGAACCGCTGCCGCCGCCTGTCGTCGTATCTCCTGCACCTGCAACAAGGCAGGAAATTCAGGATAGAGTGAAGAACGGCACGAATTATACAGGTGTCATCGTCGATGCCGGCGGCATGGGGCTCATGGCGAGCTTCTCTCCTGTCATCTATGATACGAACGGTCGCGCTGTCTATGGCATCCAGAATATCAATTATGACAAGGCAATCTCACAGGGAATGGTCGGCTATGCAAAGAGCGTCGGTGCGGCGACGCGTTTGAGCCGCGTCGGCTCGACGCCGCTTGTCGTCAAAGCTGTAGCGGTGCGCGGCGGCAGAAATTCTGTCAATCCTGTGAATGTCGTCGTTTCGGTCGAGGATGCGAACAGGATCTTGTTGGCGAACGAGAAGAGCAACATGCTGCAAGGCGGCTCGGTCGTTTTCGTGCGCTGAGTCTGTGATTATATTGTACGATGGGGATGTCTGCTATGCGGGCATCCCCTCCTTTTTCATCTTCCTCCCATGGTGAGATGGCAGGAAAGTATGTGGGAAGAAGAGAAATAGGCAAGGGGAAGTGGAACCGCATGAGGGAGGTGGCAGAGGGATGAGATTGCAGGATCTGTGGCAGGGGCTTTGGCGCATGGTGCAGGACGGCTATCAGCGCTTTCGCGTGGCGATGGTTCTCGATGCCGTACTCTTTCTTTGCATCGGCGCGTTTACCTGGCGGCACATGTACGATCTCTATGATTGGTATACGGAGGAGCTCGGCTGTGCGGCGGCAGCGGCGGCGATCGGCTGCGTCTTTGCCGTCGCGCTTCGCCTTTTCCTTGAAAGGCGGGGGGCGGAGCGGCGCAGTGTCGAGGTGATTCTCAGCACCCTCGTATGCGGCATTTTCTTCGTGCTCGTGCAGGGGCATGACTGGCTGGAGCCGTACATCCTGCTCAAGACGGTCGGTCCGGCGTTCGCCTTTGCGTCTTTTGGTCTTTATTGCCTTGAAGGGCATAAGGATGGCGAAAATCCTGTGCTTCTCGTATTTTTTGCGCTCTCCAAGGCGGCACTCGTCGGCACGCTGCTGCTCGTATCGCTCAGCATCTGCCTGACGGCGTTTGATTCATTGCTCTTTTCGCTGGATGGCACATTGCATACGACGCTGTATTTTCTGATCGCGGAGTTTTCCTATCTTTTCGCGGGCATACACGTCCTTCTCGCAAGCCTGCCTGCGCGCGGCAAGGATATGGAGGCGCCGGCACTCTTTCGCGCGCTCTTGCTGCGCGTCCTTTTGCCCGTCTGCCTGATCCTGCTTGGCATCCTCTACCTCTATGTGGCGAAGATCGTCTATGTCTGGGAAATTCCCGTCGGCACGATGAATTGGTTCGCCTCCTTGGCGCTGCTTGCTTTCAGCGTGTTTTTCTTCTGCTTTGCAGGTGATGCGCGCCAGGCTCTTTTGCAGCGCTTCCTGCGCCGGGGGCTTTTGCTCTTCCTGCCGATCGTCGCGGTGCAGGCGGTCGCTGTCTGGCAGCGGGTGGAGCCGTATGGCCTCACGGTGCTGCGCTACACGTCGATCCTCTGCACGCTCTTCGGCATCTTCCTGCTCGCACTCGCCTTTTTGCGCCGCTCGCCGCGTCCGGCGTTTCTCGTCCTTGCGGCTGCCGTCGCCATCTTTACCTTGACGCCGCTCAACATCGTCGATGTGCCGCTTCGCACGCAGGAAGCGCGCCTTTGGAGCGTGCTTGCAGAAAACGACATGCTGCAGGACGGCAAAGTTGTGGAAAAAAACGCGCTGGCAGCGAGTGAGCGCGAGCGGTTTTTGAGTGCGGCGGAGTATCTGACGGAGCAGGAAAAGCAGGATTTCCTCGAAACGCCGGGCATGCGCGAATTGCTTGCGAAGCTCCGCGGCATGCAAAAGAGCGAAAGGTATACCGAATGGCTCCAGTTTCGAGCGAAAAATCCCATATACGTTCCAACAGCGGGCTGGCAGGAAGCCTATATGTTCAAAGATCCTGCGGTGCACGGCACGCTCATCGTCGACAAGGGCGACGGGACGAAGGAGCAGATGGATGTTTCCCCGTACATCGCCGAGCTTCTGGCGTATGCACATGAGCATGGCAAGGAGACAGGGGAGGACAGCTTCACGCGTGAGATGAAGATCGAGCTTGATGAGCATACATGCCTGTGGTTGCACGAGGTTGACCTGTCCGTGCGCGGCAGCAAGGAGGGCGAAGAAGTGACGGCGCATATGGCGGGCGTGTTGTTGAAGCGATAGGAAATAATACAAGCCCGCAGCATGGGATGAAGCTGCGGGCTTGTATTTTAGGGAGCTGCGCATGCGCTCCTACTTTCCGGCGAAATAAATCCTCTGCACATCGTCGCGCAAATCTTCCAGATTGCTCGGGCGGAAGCGGATGTTGTAGCCGATGAAGAGGGGGGAGGTGGCGAAGCGGGGCATGATCTTGGCGCGCATGACGCCGTGATCCTGATAGAAGAAGATGTTGTAGCTGTTGCAGTGCTTGTTGAAGTGGTGCATGAGGTAGTCGACGGCGATCTGTATGTCGTCGGCGACGGTGCCCAAAGGCTCGCTCGTCTTGGGCACGACGTTGAATTCGCCGAAGCCGATGCGCGGGCAGGTCGAGATATTGAAGTCGACGCCGTTTTCCTCGCTGATAGTCAGGCCTTCGAACTCCATGGGGTCGAAGGTCAGGTTCTCGTTGAGCGAGCGAAAGCCGACGATCTGCATGTGAGGGTGGCGCAGCGTGCCGCCCGACAGGGGCCCGAAATTTTTGAAGAAGATCACGGTCTCGTATTTTCCCGAGTCCTGCATCTTTTGCCAGTGGTGCACACCGAAGCGAATGAGGCGGTGCATGTGCTCGCGGGAGTAGTCGGGGATGTCGGAGTGACAGACCTTGCTTTCGATGAGGACGAACTGATCGGCGTCCTCGATGACGTTGTATTTGTTCTTGAGCAGGATGAGATCGCCGTCCGTATCGACGATGCCCGTCAGATGATCGCGGTCGCAGAACGGACAGGCGGCCGCCTGGTTGACGATGTTTTCCGGCTTCTTCTTGCCGAGTGCGATATCAAAACCGATGAGGTTGATCTCCATAAACGTCACCTTCTTCTTCGTGTGCTCGCTTGTTCTATGAGAGCCCGAGCGGCAGGCGCAAAGGGCGCAGCTCGTTCTGTCAAGTTTATAACAAAATCGACCTAGTATATTTTCGGCAGAAATGGTATAATTCCTACGTTAAATATATATCATTCCCCTATTATATAGAAATTCCCGCACTTTTGCAAAGCGAGGTTTTCCGCAGTCATGCACAGGAGAAACTCGGAGCGGGGGTAGGGCGGTTAGGCGGTGTTTCGTATCAGCAACCAAAAATCGACAGGCAAGAGCATGGCGGAGAGTTTCCTCAAGGGAACCCTGATCCTGACGGTGGCGAGCTTCGTCGTGAAGGTCATCGGCTCCTTGAACTGGATTTTCGTTTCGCGCATTTTGGGCGGTGAGGGCATCGGGCTTTACCAGATGGCTTTCCCGATTTATTTTTTTGCCATGAGCATTTCACAGGCGGGTGTGCCTGTTGCCATATCGATCATCACGGCGGAGCGCGTGGCGCTCAAGGATGTTTTCGGCGCGCGGCGCGTCTTTCGCATCTCGATGACGTTGATGGTCTTTACGGGGCTTTTGTTTTCGCTTCTGACATATTTCGGCGCAGGCTGGCTCATCGAGTGGCAGTTCATCCGCGACCCGCGCGCCTACATGGCGGTCGTGGCGCTCTCGCCGACGATTTTCTTCGTGACTTTACTCGCGAGCTCGCGCGGCTATCTGCAGGGCTGGCAGCGCATGACGCCGACAGCGGTCTCGCAGATCATCGAGCAGATCTTTCGCGTGCTCACGATGGTGCTCTTCGCGAGCCTTCTTTTGCCGATGGGGCTTGACTATGCGGCGGCGGGCGCGAGTCTCGGCGCGGTTGCCGGAGC
>CAMURM010000052.1 GCA_947097535.1 uncultured Selenomonas sp. | reverse complement strand
TCACGGTCACGCACTCCGCCGAGGTCGGCGCGGCAGCGGAGCGCTGCGTCATCATTGAGCATGGGCGCATGGTGGAAAAGAGCGCCGAGGAGCAGGCGGCGGCAAAGCTAAAGGAAGGGGCGAAACAATGAATTTGGGCAGGAAGTCTCTGACGCTGGTCTTGGGTGTCGCCTTCGCGGCGGCGCTCTTCGCGGGCTGCGGCGACGATGCGGCGAAGAACGAACCGAAAGACGGCGGGGCGCAGGGCGTCGCTGTCAAGAAGATCGCCGACATCGACCTCTCACAGGCGAAGGACGGCACGTACAATGCTGAGAGCAGCGAGAACTCCGAGTACGGCCACGGCAAGATCGCCATCACGATCAAGGATCACAAGATCGAGAGCGCGACATACTTCGGCATCGACAAGGACGGCACGATGAAGGGCGAGGACTACGGCAAGAAGAACGGCCAGGTCAGCGACGCGCAGAACTACAAGAAGGCGCAGAACGCCGTCAAGGCGAATGCGACCTACGGCGCACAGCTGGTCGAGCGTCAGCAGCCGGGCAAGGTCGATGCCATCTCGGGTGCGACGATCTCCTACGAGCAGTTCATCGAGGCCTCGACGAAGGCGCTCGATGAAGCGAAGAAGTAGCTATGATTCGCTTGCAGAATTTGGCAGCTCAAGGCGCAGGGCATCTTGCCCTGTGCCTTTTGCTCGTTTTTTTCGCCGCTTCTCTTTCGGCGGGATGCCTGCCCGAGCAGATGAACCGCATGTCTTCCGGCGACGCTTCCCGCGCGGCAGAGGAGGCGAGCGAGGAGTTCTTCGCGATGGACACGAAGATGACGGTCAAGGTCTACGGCGAAGGCGCACCCGAGGCGGCGCGGGAGGCGAAGGAGCGGCTTCTGGCACTCGACGCACTGTGGAGCGCGACGCGCGAAGGAAGCGACGTCGAGCGCTTGAACAGCGGCGCGGGCGAGGCAATCGCGCTCTCTCCCAAGACGATGCGGCTTTTGCGTATGTCTGAGGAGGTGCGCGAGGAGACGAAAGGAGCGCTCGACGTGACGCTTCTGCCGCTCCTCAAGCTCTGGGGATTTTCGGGCGGCGCACATCGCGTGCCGACGGCAGAGGAAATCGAAGCGGCGCGTGCCTTGACGGGAGCGGGAAAGCTCAAGCTCGACGAGGCGGCGGGTACGGCTCGGCTCGAAAAGGGCAGCAGCGTCGAGCTTGGCGCAGTAGCGAAGGGCTATGCGGGCGAGCTTGTCGCGGCGGAGCTCAAGTCGCGCGGCGTACGCTCGGCAATCTTCGACCTCGGCGGCAACATCGAGACGGTCGGCATGCGCGAGGGTGGCACGCCGTGGCGCGTGGGGCTTCGGAATCCCTTCGGCGGAACGCTTCTCGGCACGGTCGAGGTCGAGGACGCCGCCGTCGTGACCTCGGCGATTGACCAGCGCTTCTTCACGGATGAGGCGGGAAACCGCTATTGGCACATCCTCGATCCTGCGACGGGAAAACCCGCGGCGAGCGGACTTGCATCTGCCACTGTCGTCGCGTCATCGGGCGGCAGAGCGGACGCGCTTTCGACGGCGCTCTTCGTCATGGGCGCGGATCGCGCCGCCGCTTTCTGGCGCGAGCGGCAGGATTTTGAGATGGTGCTCGTCGGCATGGATGGTCATGTGTGGATTACAGAGGGGCTTCTTGACCGCTTCTCGGCGGGCGAGGGACTGACGGGAGAAGTGGAGGTCATTCGATGAACGGGGAAAAGAAGGCGCGTCTCTTCGCTCTTTTCGCCGCGCTCCTGCTCGGCGCGGCGGGCGCGTGGCTCGCCGCAGCCGCTTCTCGTGGCGATGAAGCGGCACAGTCGGGCGCGGTCGAGGTCGTGCAGGACGGCGCGGTGATCTATCGCTTCACGCAGGAGGAACTGCAGGAGGAGCGCCATATCCGCGTGCCCTATGGCGAGCACGAGAACGTCATCGCGACGGGCGGAGGCACGATCCGCATCGAGAGCGCCGACTGTCCCGATCAGATCTGCGTGCATACAGGCGAATTGAAGGGGGACGGCGCACCGATCATCTGTTTGCCGCATCGCCTGGAGATTCGCCGGGCGAAAGCGGGCAGCGCGGGCGAGGCGGCGGTCGAGGCCGATGCGCCCGACGCGGTGGCGAGGTGAGGGGCGCACGGCGAGAGCGCGGCGCTCGACAGGGCGCATCCGCGAGGACGCGTATATGCGCAGAGGGAGCGCAGGAAGCGGGGCCGGCGCAGCAGGGGGCGGCGCGGCTGACGCTTCTTTCCATCTGCCTCGCACTCTCTTTGATGCTCTTCTTCATCGAGCTTCGCCTGCCGCTTGTCGCGGCGGTGCCGGGCTTCAAGCTCGGTCTCGCGAACATCGTGACCGTCGCCGCGCTCCGTCTCTTTCGCGCGAGGGAAGCGCTCTTGCTCCTCGTCCTGCGCATCGTGCTCGGATCGGTCTTCGCGGGCAGCCTGCCCGCGTTGTCGTTCAGCCTTGCGGGCGGCCTTCTGGCGCTTTCGGTCGGCGTCCTCTTGCTGCGATCTGTCCCGCGCGTGCCGCTCGCGCTGCTCGGCGTCGCAGGCGCGCTCTCGCACAACGCGGGTCAGCTCCTCGCCGCCACCTTCTGGCTCGGCACGCTCGACGTCTTTTACTATGCGCCCGTGCTTTTTGCTCTCGCACTCGTCACGGGCGCAGCTACGGGCTTTTTGGCGCAGGAAGTCTTGCGGCGAGTGGGGAAGCACGGATATGTTCAGCCCCTCGACTTCATCGTGTTTCGTCCTTCCTTGGATTTCAAAAACAAGAAAAATTCTCAAAAGCTGTAACAAATGTTCCCGCCGCGAAGATTTCCCTGTGCTATACTAGGAAACAGAAAGAGAGGAGATGACAGCCATGAAAGGTCAGGCAGGCAAGGTATTCAGCCCTGCGGAGGAAATGGCGCCCGTTCCGGGCTGCACGGTGTCGGAAGCCATCAGCGCGGCGGGCGGCAACAACGTCGTCTGGTTCTCGCTCGCAGAAGCGACGGACATCAGCGCGGAGAGCTACGAGCGCCGCCGCCTCTGGTACGTCGCTTCGGGCGCGATGGAAGCGGTCGAGGAAAGCGGGAATACGCCGCTCGCCGCAGGAGATTTCTTCGTCGTACCCGTCGGTACGCCAGTGGGCGTCCGGACTGAGCGCGGCGCTGTTTATCTTGAGATCAGTTTGCAGGAGGGAAAGACCATGAACAAGGCAATCGAGGACAAGAAGGTATTTCAGCTGGCAGAGCTTCTGCCGTGCCAGGAGGGCAAGATCGTCAACATGGATCTCGTGCAGAGCCCGAACCTCAAGTTCGTGCTCATGAGCTTCGGCGCGGGCACGGGGCTCGACGAGCACGCGGCGCCGGGCGAGGCTCTCGTCTTCGCGCTTGAAGGCGAGGCCGTCATCGGCTACGAGGGCAAGGAGTACACGGTTCACGCGGGCGAGAACTTCAAGTTCGCGAAGAACGGCAGACATTATGTGCGTGCCGTGAAGAATTTCAAGATGGCGCTGATGCTGGAGCTTGCTTAAACCGATACGAATACAGGCATGTTTGTGCCTGTACGGCTTCGGCAAGCGGGAAAAGCGTGCGGGCAGGACGAAGCCCGTGCGCTTTTTTTTATGAAAGCGGCGACAAATGCGAATTGCTTTCAGCAAAAGGCTTGACATCCGCCGCTTTCGTGATAAGCTAAGAGTATAGTGTTTCATTAGATTTACAAGGAGTGGATACGATGAGGAACAGCAAGATCAAATGCATCCATGCACGCGAAATCGTTGACTCGCGCAGCAATCCGACGGTGGAAGTCGACGTCGTTCTGGAGGACGGCAGCTTCGGTCGTGCGGCATCGCCGTCGGGCGCATCGACGGGCCAGTTTGAAGCGCTTGAGCTGCGTGACGGCGACAAGGCTCGCTACCTCGGCAAGGGCGTCCTGAAGGCGGTCGAGAACGTCAATACGACGCTCGCCAAGGCGGTCGTCGGCGTCGACGCTGCGGATACGGCTCTCGTCGACCGCACGATGCTCGAAGCGGACGGCACGGAAGACAAGTCGAAGCTCGGCGCGAACGCCATCCTCGCCGTTTCCATGGCGGCGGCGAAGGCAGCCGCTGCGAGCGAGGAGACGCCGCTCTATCGCTTCTTGGGCGGCAGCCAGGGCGGTCTTTTGCCCGTGCCGATGATGAACATCCTGAACGGCGGCGCCCATGCGGCGAACAGCATCGACGTGCAGGAATTCATGATCATGCCGGTCGGCGCTCCCGATTTCCGCACGTGCATCCAGTGGTCGTCGGAAGTCTTCCATGCGCTGCAGAGCCTCTTGAAGGCGGACGGCCATGCGACGGGCGTCGGCGACGAGGGCGGCTTCGCACCGAACCTCAAGTCGGACGACGAGGCGATCGATTACATCATGCGTGCGATTGAGAAGGCAGGCCACAAGCCCGGCAAGGATTTCGTGCTCGCGATGGACGCGGCCGCCAGCGAGTGGAAGGGATCGAAGAAGGGCGAGTACAAGCAGCCCAAGTCCGGTCAGGTCTTCACGACGGCAGAGCTCGTCGAGCATTGGAAGAAGCTCGTCGACAAGTACCCGATCGTCTCTCTCGAAGATCCGCTCGATGAAGAGGATTGGGAGGGCTGGCAGCTCATCACGAAGGAACTCGGCGACCGCTTGCAGATCGTCGGCGACGATCTCTTCGTGACGAACACGAAGCGCCTCAAGAAAGGCATCGACATGAAGGCCGCGAACGCCATTCTGATCAAGGTCAACCAGATCGGCACGCTGAGCGAGACGCTCGCCGCTGTCGCCATGGCGCACAACGCGGGCTTCAAGGCCATCGTGTCGCATCGCTCGGGCGAGACGGAAGACACGACGATCGCCGACCTCGTCGTCGCGCTGAACGCCGGCCAGATCAAGACGGGTGCACCGAACCGCAGCGAGCGCGTCGCGAAGTACAATCAGCTCCTGCGCATCGAGGAAGAGCTGGGCAAGAACGCCGTCTTCGCGGGCAAGAATGCCTTCAACGTGCCTCTGCCGTGAATTTGAACGGAAAGTTTCAGTGATTCTCAAGATTTACAGCCTCCCCGACGGGGAGGCTGTTTTCGTCTCAAAGCATATTGCCAACACTAAGAATCACTATTGACAAGTCGATAAAGCGCGGGTAGAATAGAGCGATAGCATGGTATATAAGGGCAATGCCCTTTGGCAAGGAAAGAAGGAGAAATCATGGCAACGTATATTTTGGGAGCGGTTCTCTTGGCGGCGCTTTTCTTCGCTGTGCGCGGCATGGTGCGTCACTTCGGCGGCGGCGGTGCGTGCTGCGGCGGGGGCGGCAGCATCGAGGGCGGCCCGAAGAAGAAGCTCTATCACGACGTCATCGGCGAGAAGGTGCTGCATATCGAGGGCATGCACTGTGACAACTGCAAGAACGCCGTCGAGCGTATGCTCAACGGCATCGACGGCGCGGCCGCCGAGGTCGATCTCGGAAAGAACATCGCTGTCCTCAAGATGGAGCGCATGATCTCCGACGAGGAGCTTCATGCAGTTCTCGACAAGACGGAGTACAAGCTTGCGCGAGTGGAGCTTTGCGAGGCGTAAGCTACACGCACAAACGTCCACTCTGTGGACATTGTGCGCCGCCCTTACATGAAAAAGGGGCTGTAGCATGAGTCGAATCTGACTTATGCTACAGCCCTTCTTTTATCAGCATTTTCTAAAGGAATCACTGATAGATTCAGCCCCCATCTTCACGCATCTGCAACGTCCTCTCGTCATCGACAAAGCCTCGACCGATTTGCGAAAACAGATACACAGATTCGTATGGCGCTGCAGAGAATGAAGATTTTGGCGGATGAACTTCCAGCTTTCCACATAGCTGCCGCTGACCGAAAAATCCGATGCACATAGAAAGCGCAAGAATGCGGAAATATCATCTTTGTATCGCTTGGCAAAGGCGTAAGCATCCGCTTCTTTTTCCTCGTCGCTGCTGTTTTGCTTCCCGTATAAGGCATGATCAAGATTGCTAGACATATAGTATGCTTGATACGGAACACCCCAGATGGCTTTTCGCCCGACGAGCTTATCCATGGCAAGGGTCTTGGCGGCATTGCGCTTCAAAATACCTGCACGGTTGGTCGTGCGGATTTCTGTTTCTGAATAAATCGGCTTTTGAGCTGTCGGATCGTCAAGAACGTGTTCGTCCGGAATATAGGCGCCGTCCGTATCAAGCAGGTGGATGATTTGCTGAAAATCCTTTTTTGTAAAATGGTTGTTATCTGCGAAACTGCGAACAAAGTCGGCGACGCTCATGACAATATTTCCAGCGTCTACATGTTTTGCAGAAGTGATATCCCCATGCGTAATTTCGACGTGCACGGTATTCTTGTCGTAGATTCGCGAGAAAAGAACGCCGAGTGCTGTGTCGTCAGAGGAGCCTTCCACGATGACAAAAACAATCTTCTTACGCGCCATGGATCTCGGCCGCCTCTCTGAATGCCAGTGCGATTTCTGCGTTGTTCGTAGGATTGTAGACTTCCTCACGCTGTTCGCCAAGCATGATATCGCGGAAATAGAAGTCGCGCAGATTGTTCGTCTCCTTGACATTGCTCAGACGGATATAGCGCTTCATTGGATTCGTTGTGGTAAAGGCAATGAATCCCTTATCCAGCGTTTCTAAAGGCCTGAGATTATGCGAGGTGAAGATTAGCTGTCCGTTGCCCTTTTCAGATATGATCCGCAGCAGTTCGCCGAGAAGATACTCGAAGATACCGGAATCAAGTTCGTCGATTGCCACTGTGATAGATGGTTGATTGTAGAGGATGATGAGCAGGTGGAGGATGGAAATGATCTTCTTGATGCCGTCAGATTCATAGCAGAGAGGAATTTCTCGGCTATTTTTGCAGGATACAAGCTGTATGCGCATGCCTTCGCTGTCATTGGGAAGAAGCTGGGCGCCGAGTTCTTTTACTCGGATGGTCAGACCCGGGACGATTTGTTGCAGTACGATATTCATGCTGTTTACGACAGCTTTGATAACTTTTACTGCTTCCAAAGGAATGGTGTCAGCTTGAGCGAGACGAAGCATGATCGTGCCGACAGCGTTCCTGTGGGTTCCCTCATATTTGAAAGCCACAGGCTGCAAATTCAGATTGATGAGACCTGAGTTTGCTGCATTGATGACAAACAGCTCGAGATTGCCGTAGTCTACCAGGGCCTCGAGCAGGCTCAGATAGACCTTGACATCGGCGGAGGCAGCAGGATCTGCCTGTTCACGGATGGCAGTGAGCAGCTCATTGGAAAAGATAAAGGAGCGGGATGTGGTTTGCGTCAATCTCTTTGCAACAAGGAGATCCGTCAAGGTTTTCTTGCCGCCATTCAGCAGAAGCTGATACTTTGCGTGCGGGAGAAAGACATCATCCGTTCTCGTATCCAGCATGGGAGTCATGCGAGTGCTCTTGCCTTCGCCAGTATAGGAGGAGCGGAGAACTTCATCGAAGATTTCCACCTTGTACGTTTCCTCGGAAGGGACTCCGTGATTTAGATTTTGCGTCGAAGTGTTCGGGACTTTGCGGATACAAAAATCGTACTGCACTTGGTACAGCTGCGTCTCTAGTTTCACATTGAAGACATATTGCAAATGTGCGAATGGAGCATTTACAAGGATGTACTCTGCAAATCTGGCAGGAACCTCACGCCCCATCAAAGCATATTTCAGCAGCTGTATGGAATCGATGAGAGCGGTCTTTCCGGATCCGTTCTGCCCATAGATCCCCAGTATGCTGGCTTTATAATTCTTGCGGCTATTCTCCAGGCTGAGCTGCCCCATGGCGACATTTTTGAAATTTTCAATGCGGATACGCGTGATCCGAACGGTGCTGCTCATGCTATCACCTCAAGCTCCTAAAATGCTTTATATGGTACTATTGCAATCGTACTATTGCAATTATATCATTGGCATTATATCAGTGCAATACAGAAGGAGAAAACAGCATAAAATATTCCTTATTCACATTTCGACCAGCCGCAGTAGGTGCAGGTCACGCAGTTGCCTTCGGGGCGCAGGGTGTGACGCTTGCATTCGGGGCATTCTTTGTTGATCGCCTTGTCGTCACTTTTGTCCTTGTACTTCGCCGTCTCGTCCTTTTGGCATTCGTTGTAGATTTCGGCGAGAGCCGTGCCGATGGCGCTGCCGCACGAGAGCGAGATGTCCTTGCGTCCGCTGCGGATCAGGGCCTGGCAGGCGGAGCATCGGCTGACGGTCAGCTGCTTGATGATGTCCTTGACGCGCACGCCCGAGCGCAGTG
>CAMURM010000051.1 GCA_947097535.1 uncultured Selenomonas sp. | reverse complement strand
GACGGTTTTCTTCCAAAGGCTGCGTGTCGAATCCGTAGTCGAGCACTTCGTCGAGTGCGCGAACCGCCGTCCGGACGGCGGCGCGGAAATCGTCCTCGGTGAGATGCGGCACCTCGCCGAACTTGTCCTCGATGAAGGCGTAGAGGTTGATGCTCATGAGGTTGCACGAGTTGTAGGCATTGCCGCCGAACTCGCCGCAGGGATTCGTGACCTCGATCTTGTACTCGTCGTAGCCCGAGAGCAGCGTGTAGTCGTTGAGCCTGTCCTTGAAGAGGGCGCCGGGATCGCCCCAGTCCCATTGCGTCTGACAGTATTCATCGAAGAATTCGGCGGCGCGGATCGTGCGGCGAATCTTTTCGCCCGTCGCCTCGACGTCGAAGCAGAGCTCGTACTCGGCGTCGTCGATGACCGCCTGCATGAAGGCATCGGAGAAGAGGAGCGAGAGGTTCATCGAGGCGAGCTTCTCGTTGTTCTGCTTCATGTGGAGAAATTCGTAGATGTCGGGATGCTCGGAGTCGAGCGCGACGAGCATGGCGCCGCGCCGTCCGTTCTGGCTGATGACCTCGCCCGTCGTGTTGAAGATCTTGAGGAAGGAGACGGCGCCCGTCGAGCTGCGCGCGACGTTGTTGACGCGGCTGTCCTTGGGGCGCAGGCCGCTGATGTTGACGCCGATGCCGCCGCCGTAGGAGAAGATCTTGGCGATCTGCTGATTGACGGTGAAGATGGACTCGATGTCGTCCGTCGGCGACGGCATGATGTAGCAGTTCGACAGGCTGCTCTTGAACTTGCCCCTGGCGCCCGCCGCATAGAGCGTGCGCCCCGCGGGACAGACGGCGCCGTCCTCAAGGTAGCGGCGCATCTTCTCGCGCACTTCGGGCGAGAAAATGCCCGCCACGCGCTCGATGAACTCGTGTGGCTGCGTCTCGCCCGCATGATAATATTTTGCCTGCAGGATGCTCCTGCCGATTTCCGTAT
Organism: uncultured Selenomonas sp.; assembly: GCA_947097535.1. Lineage (GTDB taxonomy): Bacteria > Bacillota > Negativicutes > Selenomonadales > Selenomonadaceae > Selenomonas. Next base: position 7,481 of record CAMURM010000051.1, on the reverse strand, counting down.
CAAACCACTTTTCCAATGTTGTGCCTCCTAAATCTGCAAGAAAATGCTAACGCTTATTATAGAATAAAAGCTATCCGAAGTGCAATAGAAAAATCGTAGATTTTTGGAGAAAATACCAAGATATAGTTGTATGGTAAATGTGCTCAAACCATATATTGATATATAGGAAACGCTGATAAATTCAGACGCCCATCTTCACGCATCTGCGCAAATCTGGGCGACTTCATTTTATCAGCGGTTCCTATCCTTTCCGGAGGCAATCCGAAAAGGATTGTTGGATAAGGTGCTTCTGCTTTGCTTTGAACTCTTCAACAATTTCCGCGATGCACATGGCGCAGGTACTGTCTTGCTATTTCGGCGAGTCGCTCGATCGTTTTGACGGGCGTCGGCGGCGCAGCTTCTTGCCAGCGCGGGAAGTAGCGGCTGATGTGGAGCGGCAGGTCGGGGTTCAGCGAGGCGAGCCAGCGCGCTTCTTCTGCCATGTCGCTTTCGCTGTCGTTCTGCCCGGGGATGATGAGCGTCGTGACCTCGACGTGGCAGCTCTCGGCGGCGCGGGCGATCGTATGTTTGACGGTCGCGAGGTCGCCGTCGAGATGGCTGTAGAAGTCGGGCTGCCAGCCCTTGAGGTCGATGTTCATGGCATCGATGTGGGGCAGGAGATGTTCGAGGGGCGCGGGCGAGATCATGCCGTTCGTCACGAGGACGACGAAGAGCCCCCGTTCGCGGAGCAGCGGCGCCGTATCGCGGATGAATTCATAGCTTAAAAGCGGCTCGTTGTAGGTGAAGGCGACGCCGATGTTGCCGGGCGGCCGGCGGCTGAGATCGCCGGCGAGCGAGGCGAGCGCGGCGGGCGTGACGTCCTGCGTTTCGGCGTGCGCGTCCGCCATGGAGATTGCGTGGTTCTGACAGAAGGGACAGCGGAGGTTGCAGCCGAAGCTGCCGACGGAGAGGATGAAGCTTCCTGGATGGAAGTGGTAGAGCGGCTTCTTCTCGATGGGATCGAGCGCGAGCGCCGTGAGTCTGCCGTAATTTTTGCAGACGATGCGCCCGCCGCGGTTTTCGCGCGCGCGGCAGAAGCCGACTTCGCCTGCAGCGAGACGGCAGTGATGCGGACAGAGGGAGCAGACGACGGATTCGTCTGCTCCCTCTTTTTTTGCCGCGCGCATCAGCGGTGGCGCTCCACTTCGAAGCGCCAGATGCGCACGGTGTCGTCGTCTGCGATGCCGCCCTTCTTGCGCGCGATCTTGAGCTGCTCCTCCACCGTGTCGACGCCTTCGAGGTCGGGCAGCAGAAGCCCCTTTCTGCCGCGCGCCTCGACGATGACGCCGTAGCGCTTCGGGTCGAGATCCTTCGCCGCGTCGCCGATGAGCTCGGGCTCCGTGAGCACGTCGACGCTGTAAACGATGTCGGGCAGCTCCTCTTCCTTGAGCGGCGAGAAGCGCGGATCGTGCAGCGCGGCGGAGACGGCGTTGTAGAGGATTTCCTCGGCGACGTCTTTCTGGGCGGGTTGGAAGGTGCCAATGCAGCCGCGAAGCTCGCCGTCCTTCTTGAGCGACACGAAGACGCCGGCGCGCGCGCGCATCTCCTCGGGCAGCTCGTCGGGCAGTGCCGCATACTGTCCCGTCACGACGAACTTCTCGACGCTCTCGCGCGCGAGCTTCACATAGTCGTCCTCGCTCGACTTGATGTCGTCGAGGGCGCGGCGGCGCGCGATCTCATAGCGCATGCCGAAGTTGCGCCGGAGGTCTTCGCGCTTGACCTGCAGGGAGACGATGCCGTAGCCGACGCCGAAGGTGCCCTGATAGGAGAGCTTCTTGATCTTCAGCGCCTGGCAGTCGAGCGCGCCCGCCATGATCCAGAAGGAGCGCAGACCACACTCCGCCGCCTTCTTGGCGAGGGCGGGATCCATCTGCAGGAGTTTTAAGAACTCGCCCTCTTCGAGGTACTTCATGCACGCCTTGTCGAAGCGCGGTCCTTCGGGCGCGAAGCCGTAAGGCCCGTCGGGCGTCAGCTTGTGCGAGAGGTCGCCGCTCGCGATGAAGACAGTCTTGCGGTCGAGCTCTTCCGCCGTGCGCGCGATGGCGCTGCCGAAGCGATAGTGGTCGAGCGGCGTGAGCCCCGAAAGCCCGACGCGCACGACGCGGAAACTGTCGGTATGCGCCTGCAGGAAGCGCAGCGGGATCATCGTGCCGTGGTCGAGCGCCGCGTTGCGCCCGCCTAAAGGCCCTGCGTCGAGCCCCGCCTCGCCCGCGACCTGCGCGAGCGTCTTGGCGAACGCCGTGTCGTACTCGGCGTGCACCTCGACCTCGGGCGCGCCGAACTGCGCGAAGCTGCCCTCTGCCTCGTCGCCCGGCGAGATATGGAAGTAGTCGGCGTACATGACGGCGTGCGGACTCGCGATGACGACCGTATCCGGCTCGAAGGAGGCGGCCTCCTTCATCGCCCTCTCGTAGGCGTTTATCGTCAGCTGGATCTTGCGCTCCTCGCCCTTGCCGATTTCCGGCAGAATGATCGGCGGGTGCGGCACAGCATAAGCGGCTAGAATTGCCATAAAAAGACCTCCTCGAAGTGAAGTGTTTCCTATGCTGTTTATTTCGATACAGGAAGGGAAAAGCCTTCTATTTGGAAGAAAAGTTTTGGCAATGCAGTGAAGGCTAATTGTTCGAGAGAGGGGATTCACCATTCATTTATCGTATAGCAGATTGCGTTTTGGCATTGTACATTTTCGATTGTTTGCGGTAAACTATATGGCGATAGAAGAGAAGCCGATTCAGTGAATATAAAGAGGCGATTTATGCCATGCAGCAAGAAAATATGAATCTGATCGGAAAGCTCCAACCTGTGATCCTTATTTTTGCGGCATTGCTGGGTCTTGCATTAGGTGTCTTGACACCGTTTGGCATGATATCTTTAAGCTTAATCGAGCCATTTTTGATGTTGCTCCTGTATGTGCTGTTTTTGACGGTAGATATCAGCAAGCTGCGAAACTCGCTCACAAACAGGCGCTATACATGGACAGCTGTTTTTCTGAACTTTGCAGTTACTCCTGTTTTGGCATATTGGCTTGGATTGGTCTTTTTGGGAGACTCGGTTGACATAAGAGTTGGTCTGCTGATGTTGCTCGTGACGCCGTGTACGGATTGGTATCTTGTATTCACCGAACTCGGCAAAGGAAATGTGGAATTGAATCTGTCTATTCTGCCGTTGAATCTTGTGCTGCAGATCGTACTCTTTCCGGTATATCTTCTTGCGTTTATGCACAGTGAAATAACGATGAACATCGTACAGCTACTGCTCAGTATATGCTATGTTCTGCTGATTCCGTTTGTGGCAGCTGCCTTGACAAAAATGATTCCGGCCTATAAAAAGCATCTGTCGCATCTTTTGGAAAAGCAATGTGATAATCTGCAGCTGTTCTTTCTATGTGCGGCAGTAATCAGCATGTTCGCTTCCGAAGGACAGAATCTGATGGATAATCCGATGCTTTTGGCTAAAATGTTTGCACCGCTGATTTGTTTTTTCAGCATTATTTTCTTTACGGCACAGGGGATCGGCAGACTGGAGCATTTTAGTCGGGAGGATATCGTTGCGTTGAATTTTACGACGCTGGCTAGAAATTCACCGCTGTCGCTTGCCATTGCCGCCGCAACATTTCCGGACAGACCGCTTATTTTACTGGCGCTTGTGATCGGTTCGTTAATCGAACTGCCTGTATTGTCAATCGCTGCGGCGATACTTGTCAGATGCAGACATTCAGAGGATGGACGCATTGTCGCCTGCGGAACGCCGGAAGAAATCAAGAAGTCTGAGAAAAGCGTCACGGGGCGCTACTTATAAGTGTTTCCATAAAACTCCCAAGATATTTCCCTTCCTCCGAGACGAATGAAATGAAAAGTTGTATAATGTATACAAGAAGCCAGCAAGTCTTTAATGAAGGAAAGGATGGGATTGCAATGCGGAAAGAACATGATTTTCTCGGCGAACTTGAGGTGCCCGATGAGGCTTACTACGGTGTGCAGACGCTGCGTGCCGTGGAGAATTTCAGCATCACGGGCAGACTCCTTGACGTTGACTTCATCCAGTCGCTCGCAAAGGTGAAGAAGGCGGCGGCGCAGGCGAACATGGAGACGGGCAGGCTCGACAAGCGCATCGGCAACGCGCTCGTCGAGGCGGCGGAGGAGATCATCGACGGCAAGCTCATCGACCAGTTCCCCGTCGACCCGATCCAGGGCGGCGCGGGCACGTCGGTCAACATGAACATGAACGAGGTCTTGTCGAACCGCGCACTGGAAATCCTCGGCGAAGCGAAGGGACGCTACGACATCATCTCGCCAAACAATCACGCGAATATGGCGCAGTCGACGAACGACGCCTTTCCGACGGCGATCAAGGTCTGTCTGACGCACAAGGGACACAAGCTGACGGCGGCGCTTGACTATCTGGCGACGGAGCTTGAGAAGAAGGCGGAGGAGTACAAGGCCATCTTGAAGATGGCGCGCACGCATCTGCAGGACGCCGTGCCCATCACGCTTGGGCAGGAGATGGGCTCCTATGCGTCCGCCGTGCGCCGCAGCATCAAGCGCGTCGACTGGTCAATCGACAGCATCCGCCTCATCAACATGGGCGGCACAGCCGTCGGCACGGGACTCAACGCTGAGCCCGCCTACATCAAGGCGGTCGCGCGCAAGCTGCGCGAGATCACGGGCGAGAACTTCGAGACATCGACGAACATCATCGACGCAACGAACAATACGGACGGCTTCGTCGACGTTTCGTCGGCGCTCAAGAACACGTCGCTCGTGCTCATCAAGATGGCAAACGACTTCCGTCTCATGGCGTCGGGACCGCGCTGCGGGCTCAATGAGCTGAACCTTCCCAAGCGCCAGCCGGGCTCCTCCATCATGCCGGGCAAGGTCAACCCCGTCATCGCCGAGGTGCTCGACCAGGCGTGCTATCAGGTCATCGGCAACGATCTCGCCGTATCCTTCGCCGTGGAAAACGGCCAGTTCGAGCTCAATGTCATGGAGCCGATCATGGCGTACAACCTCTTCAGCTCGATGAACTACCTGACGAACGCCGTGCGCACCTTCGTCGATAAGTTGCTCATCGGTCTGGAGCCGAACCGCGAGCAGTGCCAGAAATGGGTCGATGGAAGTGTCGGCGTCGTCACGGCTCTCCTGCCGCACATCGGCTACGAGCAGTCGGCGATGCTCGCGAAGGAAGCCTACACGACGGGCAGGCCGATCCGCGAGGTCATTCTGGAAAAGAAGCTCCTGACAGAAGAGCAGCTCGACCACATCATGTCGCCCGCGCAGATGACGCAGCCGGGAATCACGCACGAGTAAAAAGATGCCGGGGCGATGGCTTATGCCGGCGGGCAAAAAGACGGACTATATCTGTCAATCGACGGCGGTAGCTTTTTCCGACTCGGCGGAGAGTATGACGGCTATCCGGAGAGATATGCACACCTCGTAGCAATCCGTGAAACTATGAGGGATATGCTGAAGAAAAACGGAAAGTGAAAATCGAAAAGAAGCCATGGCGGCTCAGAGGTGAGCTGCCATGGCTTCTTTTCGTCATTTTTCCACGCCGCGCCCGTCGAAGTGGGGGACGAAGGAGGCGGAGACGGTGCCGCCTTTTTGGATATAGCAGTTTTCGATGCCGAGCGTTCGCGCATGGTCGAGGACGCTTTCGTATTCAAAGGTCGTGAGGCGGCGGTTGAGTTCGGGGACTTCGCGCAGGTCGCCCATGGGTGTGTATTGGTTCATGATACTGATGTAAATGGTATCAGCGAAGGTCTGCCAGAGCCAGTCGAGGAGGCGCATACTTTCCTTGCGGTGGCCGGGCAGCACGAGGTGGCGCACGAGGACGCCGCGCGTCATGCGGCCGGCTTCATCGAAGATAGGCGTGCCCGCAAGCTTTCGCATACAGCGAATGGCGGCGCTCGCCGTCTGGAAGTAGTCGGGGGCGGCGCTGTAGCGGCGCGCCGTTTCTTCGTCCATGTATTTGAGGTCGGGCAGGAAGATGTCGACGAGCCCCGCGAGGCTCTCGATGGTTTCGCGGCTTTCGTAGGCGGAGGAGTTGTAGACGACGGGGATGGATAGACCTTGTGCCTTGGCGAAGCGCAGGGCAACAGAGATTTGGGGTACGAAATGCGTCGGTGTCACGAGGTCGAGCGTCGTCGCGCCGCGCGCTTCCTGCTCCAAAAAGATTTCGGCGAGGCGCTCTTCCGTGACCGTGATACCGAAGTTTTCGCGGCTGATCTCGTGGTTCTGGCAGAAGGCGCAGCGCATATTGCAGCCCGAGAAGAAGACGGTGCCCGCGCCCTTTTCACCCGCAAGGCACGGTTCTTCCCACGCGTGCAGCGATACGAGGGCGACGCTCGCATAGCGGCCGGCGCCGCAGAAGCCGCGCGCATCGTCTAAGCGATTGATGCCGCAGCGGCGCGGGCAGAGGCGGCAGGCGGCGAGCGGCGCGAGGTCTTTTTCAGCGATTTTTGTCGTGCCGCGTGCCGCCTCCCGGCTTTTTTGTGTGCTGTGCGGGGAGCTTTTGCTATTTCTGCGTGTGTCCATCATTCACGCCCTTCGAGCTTCGCTGCATCGAGCAAAGGGCCGTACTTGGGACGCCACCACGAGAGGGCGCGCACGGCGTTGATGTAGTCCTGCAGCGACTCTTCGTCGATGGCGGCGCTGCGTCCTTTGATTGGTTCAGCGACGAAAGGAACGGTATCCGCCTTGCCGATGGCGCTGTGCGTGATCCAGAAGCCGTAGTTGACGCCGCGCCGATTATTGCGCGTGAGGCTTCTGCCGACGGCTTCGTAGCGAAAGCCCCGGGGCGCGATCAGCTCGATGAGCGTCGGCGCGATGTCGATTTGACTGCCTGCCGCATCGTCGAGCAGCAGCCCCTTTCGGATGCCATGCCCCGTGAGGATGAAGGGGATGGCGTAGCGCTCGTAGAGCGTCGGCGTCTTTTCGATGTTGTAGCGGTCGGCATGGTCGCCGACGACGAGGAAGATGCTGTCGGGGAACTTTTCCTTCGCCGCGCGGATGAAGGCGGCGAGCTCCCGCGTGGCGTACCAGTAGTGGCCGAGCTCCTTCAGGAGAGCTTCGTCGTCCTGCGCTTCCTTCGGGAGAGCCGCGCGCACTTCTTCTGCGGGAAAGCCCTTGGCGGCGAGGTCGACCGTGTAGGGCGAATGGTTCGAGACGTTGAGGAGCACATGAAGCCCGGGCTTTTTTGGATCGGTGCGCGAAAGAACCTCCCGGTAGAGGACTTCATCGTCCACGCCCCAGACACTGCCTTCTTCGGACTCGAAGTCGCCGCGGCTGTAGACGTGGGCGAAGCCCTGCGCGCGGCAGAAGGGCTCGATGCGCTCCCACGTCGCAGGCCCCGCGTACCAGAAGCTCGTATCGTAGCCGAGACGGGAGAAAATGGGCGCGATGGCGGTCGGATAGGGTGTGCCGAAGGATTCGGGCATGGTCGTC